>JASJBF010000034.1 GCA_030066685.1 Kiloniellales bacterium
CTCGGCGAAGTCGATCAGGGCCTGGCGGCTGTTCAGGTCCCACTCGCGCCAGGGCGAGATCACCTTGATGTCGGGGTTGAGGGCGTAGTAGCCGAGCTCGAAGCGGACCTGGTCGTTGCCCTTGCCGGTGGCGCCATGGGCCACGGCGTCGGCGCCGGTCTCGGCGGCGATCTCGATCTGGCGCTTGGCGATCAGCGGCCGGGCGATCGAGGTGCCGAGCAGGTAGACCCCCTCGTAGACCGCGTTGGCCCGGAACATCGGGAAGACGTAGTCGCGCACGAAGTCCTCGCGCAGGTCCTCGATGAAGATGCTCTCCGGCCGGATACCCAGCAGCTCGGCCTTCTTGCGCGCCGGCTCGACCTCCTCGCCCTGGCCGAGGTCGGCGGTGAAGGTGACCACCTCGCAGCCGTAGGTCTCCCGCAGCCATTTCAGGATGACCGAGGTGTCCAATCCTCCCGAATAGGCCAGCACGACCTTCTTGATCTCGCTCATAACCCCTCCAAGCCCCTTTCCCCCGAGGACGAAGCCGCGCGAGTATAGGAAAAGCGCCCGGCCGGGCAAGCCGGGTCATGGCATCGAGGGAGGCGCGGAGGCTCATGGCGGAGGCGATCAAGACGGCGCTGGTGGTCGGCGCGACAGGAGTCATCGGACGCGGCCTCATGCAGCACCTCGACGGCCTGCCGGACTGGCACGCGATCGGCATCTCGCGCCGGCCGCCGGTCGAGAGCCACTCGGCCTGGTCGCGCTACCTGGCGGTCGACCTGCTGGATCCCGACGACGCCGTGGCCAAGCTGGGCAGCCTCGCCGAGGTCACCCACGTCTTCTACGCGGCCTTCGTGAACGCGCCCGACCAGGCGGCCCAAGTCGCGCCCAACCTTGCGCTGCTGCGCAACTGCCTCGAGGCCCTGGACCCGGCGGCAAGAGATCTGCAGCGGGTGGTGCTGGTCGAGGGCACCAAGTGGTACGGCTCCCACCTCGGGCCCTTCAAGACCCCGGCCAAGGAGGACGATCCGCGCTGCCCACCGCCGATGTTCTACCACGACCAGGAGGACTTCCTGCGGGACCTGGCCGCGGCGCGGCCCTGGTCCTGGTGCAGCCTGCGGCCGCAGACGGTCTGCGGCTTCTCGCTCGGCTCGGCGATGAACCTCATGACCCTGATCGGGGTCTACGCGGCGATCCGCAAGCACCTGGGCCTGTCCTTCGCCTATCCCGGCAAGGAGGGGGCCTTCCGGGCGCTCTACCAGGTCGCCGACGCCGGCCTGCTGGCGCGCGGCCAGGTCTGGGCGGCGACCGCCGAGGCCGCCGCGGACCAAGCCTTCAACCTGACCAACGGCGACTTCTTCCGCTGGCAGAACCTCTGGCCGCGCCTGGCCGACTTCTTTGGGATGGAGCCCGGGCCGATCGAGACCCAGCGCCTGACCGAGACCATGGCCGACAAGGCCCCGGTCTGGGACGAGATCGTCCGCCGGCACGGCCTGCAGCCCAACAGCTTCGAGAGCCTCGCCGCCTGGCCCTTCGGCGACTACTGCCTGGGCTGCGACTACGACGTCATGAGCAGCACCACCAAGATCCGCCAGGCCGGCTTTCCCGAGGTCCTGGACAGCGAGGAGATGTTCCTGCGCCTCTTCGCCGAGTTCCGGGAAGCCCGGGTCATCCCGTGAGGCGACGCGAGGCTCGGCCCGCCGACACGGCCGGACCCGCACTCGCTCACGTCGCGGAAATGCCTTCTTAACCCTTCTGCCCCTACTTCTAACCCTGGTTGCTGGCTGGCCATCCGAGGCAAGAAGAGGGATCGCAATCCATGAGAAACGCTTTCATGCCGGCCGCCGCGCTGGCGCTGCTGGTCCTCGGGGCCACGCCCGGCTGTTCGGTCGGCATGGCTCTCAGCGGCGATGAAAACCCCGACCTGAGCGTGATCAGAGTCGGGGCCACGCGCGGCGAGGTCGAGCTCCACCTGGGCGCCCCGATCAAGACCGAGGCCGGGCGCAACGGCGAGCGCATCGACACCTACGAATACGAGATCGGCGACGAGCCAAGCGCGGGCCGAGCGGTCGCGCACGGGGTCGCTGACGTCCTCACCCTGGGCTTGTGGGAACTGGTGGGAACGCCGATCGAGGCGGTTCAGGGCGAGACCTACATCACGAAGATCACCTACGACTCCCGGGACAAGGTCCGGCAGATCGCGACCGAGAAAGCCCCCGATCCGGAGCCGAAACCCCAAGAAGCCGAACGCGACTGACGGGGCGTCGCTTCGAAGCTCGCCGAACTCGAAGCCCTGGAACTTCCCGGTCACCGAATAGCGATGCTCGGCGTCGGAGACCTCGACCGCCTTCTCGGCTGCCGGGTGACTGCGCGCACGGCCCGCCGCCGGTGCCTCCACGACGCAGGAGTGCAGTCTTCCCAAAGATATGGGAACAGGTTCCTGATTTCCTGCCTAGAGCAGCCTGCGTTCTTTCGAACGCAGATAAGCTGCTCTATCTATATGGAATAGATCAAATTATCTGCGCTCAATTGATACCAATTGAGCGCAGTTTGATCTAGTCGGGGCACAAATCCCCAGGACTCGACCGACCTTGGCCTTGGCCGGCTCGATAGGGTGGAAAGGTCGGGCCTAGCCCCGCGCCCGGGGGTGGGCGGCGTCGTAGACACCGAGCAGGCGCGCGCCGTCGACCGCGGTGTAGCGCTGGGTGGTCGAGAGCGAGGCGTGGCCGAGCAGCTCCTGGATCGCGCGCAGGTCGCCGCCGGCCCCGAGCAGGTGGGTGGCGAAGGAATGGCGCAGGGCGTGCGGCGTCGCGTCCTCCGGCAGGCCAAGCAGGACGCGCAGCTCCCGGACCTTCTCCTGGATCCGCCGCGGGCCGAGCGCGCCGCCGCGCTGGCCGAGGAACAGCGGCCCCTCGGGACGCAGTGGGTAGGGACAGGCGGCGAGATAGGCCTGGACCGCCTCGATCACCGCCGGCAGCAGCGGCAGGCTGCGCTCCTTGCGGCCCTTGCCGCGCACGGTCAGGGCCTCCTGGCGCGGCCGCGGTGCCTCGGCGGCGGTCAGGGAGAGCGCCTCGCCGATCCGCAGGCCGCAGCCGTAGAGCAGCATGAGGACCGCCAGGTCGCGCTTGCCGATCCAGTCCTCGTCGCTGAGCTCAGTGACCGTCTCCAGGCTGCGCGCCGCCTCCTCCGGGGTCAGCGCCCGGGGCAGGCTTGCCGGCGGGCGCGGCGCGCGCAGGCTGCCGACGGCCGGGTTCTCGACCAGGCCTTCGCGCTGCAGCCAGCGGAAGAATCCGCGCAGCACCGAGAGTGCCCGGGCCTGGGAGCGGCGGCCCAGCCCGGCCCTCGCCCGCGCGCTGAGCCAGGCCCGGAAGTCGGCCGGCCGCAGCCGCGCCAGGTCGCCGAGGTCGGGGCGCCCGCCCAGGTGCTTGGCGAGAAAGCCGAGGAAGTCGGCAAGGTCCCGCCGATAGGCCGCGAGGGTGTGCGGCGAGGCCCGCTTCTGCTGCGCGAGCCAAGCCACCCAGTCGGCGACGGCGGCGCGCAGGTCGGCGGCGCAGGCCGCCTCCAAGTCGGTCAGGCCGGCAGGTCCAGCCATGCGCGGATGGTGATCTCCAGCACCCGGGCGAGGAAGTTCAGGAGCTCGGTGCCCTGGCCCGGGTGGAAGTGGTCGGGCTGGCGCGAGCCGAAGGCGATCAGTGTCGGCGGCGCTGCCGGCGCGATGTCCAGGCGGATCAGCGCGTCGGAGCGGACCAGGCCGGCGGCCGCGCCGAAGATCTCCGGGTCGCCGGCGACCTCGGGGCGCAGAAGGACCGAGCGCTTGTCGCCCAGCAGCGTGCCGATCGTGCCGGGGGCGAGCTGCTGCAGGCCGGAGATGCGCCGCGGCGGCAGGCTGCCCTCGGCCGGCTCGACGCAGAGCGTGACCACGTCGAGGTCGAGCACGATCGCCAGGTCGGTAGTCACCGTCTCGATCAGGTGCTCGAAGGAGCCGGCGGCGACAAGGGCCAGCACCGCCTGGTGAATTCGGATCTGGTGGTTCAAGTTGGCGCGGCTGTTGACGACCATGTCGTCGATCGTGTCGCGCAGGCCGTCGAGCTCCTTGCGCAGGCGCTCCAGCATGTAGTTCTGCAGGTCGACCACGGCGCCGCGACCGCGCACCGGCGGCTCCGCGTTGGGGCTCGGCGGGGTCAGGATCTCGATCAGGTCGCCGTTGCGCTCGAGGAAGTCCGGGTGCGCCCGCAGGTAGGCGGCGACCTCGGACTCCGTCGGCCCGGCCGCCCGCTTCTCGGCGGGGGATTCAGGCGCTGCGTCGCTCCGGTTCCGCGGCATTGTCATCGCTCAGTATTTTCTGGCCGGTCTTGGCCCAGTCGTCGAGAAAGGCCGCCAGACCCTTGTCTGTCAAGGGGTGCTTGAACATCGCGCGCAGGACGGCCGGCGGAATGGTGGCGACGTGGGCGCCCAGCTTCGCCGATTCGACCACGTGCAGCGGATGGCGCACCGAGGCCACCAGGACTTCGGTGCCGATCGCCGGATAGGCATCGTAGATCTCCACGATGTCGGCGATCAGCTGCAGGCCGTCGACGGAAATGTCGTCGAGGCGGCCGATGAAGGGCGAGATGTAGCGCGCCCCGGCCTTGGCGGCCAGCAGCGCCTGGGCGGGCGAAAAGCAGAGCGTGACGTTGACCTTGGTGCCCTCGTCGGTGAAGGCGCGGCAGGCCTTCAGGCCCTCCGGGGTCAGCGGCACCTTGATCACGACGTTGTCGGCGACCTGGGCCAGTCGGCGGCCTTCGGCGAGCATGGCCTGATGCTCGGTGGCGGTGACCTCGGCGCTGACCGGGCCCGGCACCAGCGCGCAGATCTCCGCCAGCACCTCGAAGAAGTCCCGGCCGGATTTCGCGACCAGCGAGGGGTTCGTGGTCACGCCGTCGACCAGTCCGGTCGCTGCGAGATCGCGGATCTCGGCCACGTCGGCGGTGTCGATGAAGAACTGCATCCAGCCTCCCGAAAGTGCCGATCGGACGCCTGCCGGCCGCCCGGACGGGGCAATCGCGGCCGGATTGGCCGGCGCGCGCTCACTTGGCTAGAGTGTAGCCGATGCCCGAGCACCACGCCAGTTCCGCCGCCGCCGTCCTGCCCGGCCTGCAGCAAGGCCCGGAAAGGGCACGGCTTTCCGTGCTTCTGCCGCTGCCCCTCGCAGGAACCTACGACTACCTCGCGCCGCCCGGCGAGACGCTCGTGCCCGGCCGAATCGTGCGGGCGCCGCTCGGCAACCGCGAGGTCGTCGGAGTCGTCTGGGACGACCCGGCCGGCGCCGATTCGGTGCCGGCGGACAAGCTCAAGGCGGTGATCGGCAGCCTCGACCTGCCGCCCCTGTCCGAGGCGGAGCGGCGCTTCGTCGAATGGATGGCGGATTACACGGTGACGCCCCCCGGCGCGGTCCTCAAGCTCTGCCTCAGCGTGCGCGACGCCTTCCTGCCGCCACGGCCGATCCAGGCCGTGCGCCCGGCGGCGGATCCCGTGTCCCTGGGCCTCCGCCTGACCCCGGCGCGGCGCCGGGTCCTGGCCGAGCTGGCCGCGGGTCCGGCCCGGCCCGCGACCGAGGTTGCGCGCGCCGCCGGGGTCTCGGTCTCGGTGGTCAAGGGCCTGCTGGAGGCCGGGGCCCTGGAGTCCGTCGAGCTGCCACCGCCCCCGCCCTTCGAGCACCCCGATCCGGAGCGGCCCGGCCCCGACTTGACCGCCGGCCAGTCCGAGGCCGCTGCGTCGCTGCGCGCCAAGGTCGCGGCCGGCGGCTTCTCGGTGACCCTGCTCGACGGCGTCACCGGCGCCGGCAAGACCGAGGTCTACCTGGAGGCCCTGGCCGAGGCCCTGCGCGCCGGCCGCCAGGTCCTGGTGCTGCTGCCCGAGATCGCGCTCTCGGCCGTCTGGCTGGAGCGCTTCAAGGCGCGCTTCGGCGTGCTGCCGGCGGTCTGGCACTCCGACCTGACCGCGGCCGAGCGCCGCCTGACTTGGCGCTCGGTGGCCCGGGGCCAGGCGCCGGTGGTGGTTGGCGCCCGCTCGGCGCTCTTTCTGCCTTATCCCGATCTCGGCCTGATCGTGGTCGACGAGGAGCACGATCCCGCCTTCAAGCAGGAGGACGGCGTCGTCTACCAGGCCCGCGACATGGCGGTGGTCCGCGGCCAACTGGGCGAACATCCCGTGGTCCTGGTCTCGGCGACCCCCTCGCTCGAGACCGTGGTCAACGTCGAGCGCGGCCGCTACGAAGAGCTGCGCCTGCCCGAGCGCCACGGCGCCGCCGGCCTGCCCGAGGTCACCCTGGTCGACCTGCGCCGGGACCGGCCGCCTCGGATCCAGGGCCTGGGCCAGAGCTGGCTGTCCGAAGCCCTGCGCCAGGGCGTGCGCGAGGCCCTGGCGGCCGGGGAGCAGGCCCTGCTGTTCCTGAACCGCCGGGGCTACGCGCCGCTGACCCTCTGCCGCGCCTGCGGCCACCGGCTCGATTGTCCCAACTGCACCGCCTGGCTGGTCGAGCACCGCCTGGCCGGGCGCCTGCAGTGCCATCACTGCGGCCACGTCCTGGCGCTGCCCCGGCACTGCCCGGCCTGCCAGGCCGAGGACTCCCTGGCCGCCTGCGGCCCGGGGGTCGAGCGCCTGGCCGAGGAGGTCGCCGCGCTCTACCCCGAGGCCCGGACCGCGCTCTTGTCCAGCGACACCCTGACCGGCCCGGCGGCGGCGGCCGAGCTGCTGCGCCAGGTCCGCGACCGCGAGCTCGACCTCCTGATCGGCACCCAGGTGGTCGCCAAGGGCCACCACTTCCCCTATCTGACCCTGGTCGGCGTGGTCGACGCCGATCTCGGCCTGATGGGCGGGGACCTGCGCGCCGGGGAGCGCACCTTCCAGCTGCTGCACCAGGTCGCCGGCCGCGCCGGCCGGGCCGAGCGCCCCGGCCGCGTCCTGCTGCAGACCACCCAGCCCGAGCATCCGGTGATGCAGGCCCTGGTCTCCGGCGACCGCGACCGCTTCCTGGAGGTCGAGGCCGAGCAGCGGCGCCAGGCCGGCATGCCGCCCTTCACCCGCCTGGCCGCCCTCATCCTCTCCGGCCCCGACCCGGAGCCGGTCGACGGCGCGGCGCGCGACCTCGCCCGCTGCGCGCCGCAAAACCAGGGCCTCCAGGTCCTGGGCCCGGCCCCGGCGCCCCTCGCCATCCTGCGCGGCCTGCACCGCCGCCGCTTCCTGGTCCGCGCCCGCCGCGAGGTGAAGCTCCAGGACCTGCTCCGCGCCTGGACCGCCCAGGTCAAGCTGCCGGGCAGCCTGCGCCTCAAGATCGACGTCGATCCCTACAGCTTTTTGTGAATGCCGGACATGTCGCTTCGATCCGCATCCACACCGCTGTCCTCCCCGGGCTCGACCTGGGGATCCATCGTGCCGCCCGCAGCATGGATGCCCGGATCAAGTCCGGGCATGACAGCGAGTCGGGTCGGTTAGTCCGCCAGCACCGCGCGCACGGCCGCCAGGGCCGTGTCGACGCCGTCCTCGGGGACGTCGAGGTGGGTGACGGCGCGCAGGCGGCGCTGGTCGGCATCGCCGATGCGCACGCCGTGGCCCTCCTCCAGGCGCTGGGAGAGCTCCGGGGCGGTCAGGCCGGTGCTCTCCTCGACCTCGAAGAAGACCAGGTTGGTCTCGACGCTCGCCGGGTCGATCGAGATGCCCTTGATCTGCGCCAGGCCCTGAGCCAGGCGGCGCGCCTTGGCATGGTCCTCGGCCAGTCGCTCGACGTGGTGCGCCAGGGCGTGGACGCCGGCGGCGGCGATGATTCCGGCCTGGCGCATCGCGCCGCCGAAGAGGTGCTTGCTGCGGAAGGCCGCCTCGATGAAGTCGGCATCGCCGGCAAGGACGGCCCCGACCGGACAGCCCAGGCCCTTGGAGAGATCGATCCAGACCGAGTCGCAGGGTGCGGCGTAGTCGCGCGCGGGGACGCCCGAGGCGACCACGGCGTTCATCAGGCGCGCGCCGTCCATGTGGACCGCGAGGCCGTGCTCCTTCGCCTTGGCCGCGACCTCGCGGATCTGCGCCAGGGGCCAGACGCTGCCGCCGCCCTGATTGCTGGTCTGTTCGATCGAGACGATGGCCGACTGCGGCTCGTGGCGGCTGTCCTTGGGTCGCAGCGCCGCCTCGACCTGCGCCGCCGTGAAGATGCCCCGCGCGCCCGCCAGCGGCCGGGTCATCAGGCCGCAGAGCGCGGCCGGGCCGCCGGCCTCGTAGTGGATGGCGTGGGCGGTCTGGTCGAGGATGATCTCCTGCCCCGGGCGGCCGTGCACCCGGTAGGCGATCTCGTTGCACATGGTGCCCGACGGCAGGAAGACCGCGGCCTCCTTGCCAAGCAGCTCGGCGACCGTCTCCTGCAGGCGGTTGACGGTCGGGTCCTCGCCGCGCTGCTCGTCGCCGACCTCAGCCTCGGCGATGGCTTTGCGCATTGCCGGCGTCGGCCGGGTCTGGGTGTCGCTGTAGAGGTCGACCTCGATCTCGCGCATTCGGCCCTCCTGATCTGCCGTGGCTGGGATCAGAGGCGAAAGGCCGAAAGGGCGCAAGCGTGAAATCTTCATGACAGACCTGTGCCCGCCTTGACTCCCGGCAGGGTGTGTTCTTGTATTGTTCTCTTGGATGAAACGACGGACAGGGAGCGAGAACCATGACCGACGACTCGCAGGCGGGCACGACCGCGAGCGTGATCCCGCATCTGGTGGTCGAGGGCGCGGCCGATGCGCTGGAATTCTACAAGCGGGCCTTCGGTATGGAGGAGGTCATGCGCATGGAGAGCCCGGACGGCGGCAGCATCGTCCATGCCGAGCTGCGCCACGGCAACGGCGTGATCTTCCTCGCCGACGAGTTTCCGCAATGGGGCAGCTTTTCGCCGGTGAAGGTCGGTGGCACCTCGGTCACCATCCATCTGCACGTCCGGGATATCGACGCCGCGTACAAGGTGGCGGTCGAAGCCGGTGCCGAAGCCATCATGCCGCCGGAGGACATGTTTTGGGGCGACCGCTACGGCAAGCTGCGCTGTCCCTTCGGCCACGATTGGGCCATGGCGCAGCACATCCGCGACGTCCCTCTGGAGGAAATGCAGGAGGGCTTGAAGAAGATGATGCCGGGGCCCGCCGAGGGCTGATTCCCGACTTCGATTCCACCTTGAATTCCCGGGCTGCAAGGCGGCGCAAGTCGTCTTGCGCGCCCCCTGGGGCTGTGATACCACACGCCCGCCTTGAAAAGCGGCGATCAAACAGCAAATTCAAGGCACACACGGGAGAGCAGCCCCACTGAAAGGCTGCGGGTCACCACAAGGGGGCATCGGGTTTGGCAGCCGACAGCACCAGCGCCAGCGGCCTCGCCGGCCGCTACGCGGCGGCCTTGTTCGAACTGGCCGACGACAAGAAGGAACTTGACCCGGTCGCGGCAGACCTGCGCGGCCTGCGCGAGATCCTCGGCGACAGCGAGGACCTGCAGCGGCTGATCCGGAGCCCGCTCTTTTCGCGCGAGCAGCAGGGCCAGGCGCTGACCGCGATCCTGGACAAGTCCGGCGCCGGCGATCTGGCACGGCGCTTCGTCCTGACGGTCGCCCAGAACCGGCGCCTCTTCGCGCTGCCGCAGATGATCGACGCCTTCCTGGCCGAGCTGGCCAGGCGCCGCGGCGAAGTCACCGCCGAGGTGACCTCGGCCGCACCGCTCAGCGACACGCAGCGGAGCGCGCTCGACAAGGTCCTGCGCAGGGAATATGGCGACAAGGTCCAGATGGACCTCAGGGTCGACGAAAGCCTGATCGGCGGCCTGATCGTGAGGGTCGGCAGCCGCATGATCGACGGCTCGCTGAAATCCAAACTTCGTAAGCTCGAGTTTGCCATGAAAGGGATCGGGTGATGGACATCCGCGCCGCCGAAATCTCGGCCATTCTGAAGGAGCAGATCGATAACTTCGGCACCGAGGCCGATGTCGCGGAGGTCGGTCAGGTCCTCTCGGTCGGCGACGGCGTGGCCCGCGTCTACGGCCTCGACAACGTGCAGGCGGGCGAGCTGGTCGAGTTCCCCGGCGAGATCAGCGGTATGGCGCTGAATCTCGAGGTCGACAACGTCGGCATCGTGATCTTCGGCGACGACCGCGACATTAAGGAAGGCGACACGGTCAAGCGCACCGGGCGCATCGTCGACGCGCCGGTCGGCAAGGCGTTGCTCGGCCGCGTGGTCGACGCCCTCGGCAATCCGATCGACGGCAAGGGTCCGATCGAAGGCGCCGAGCGCCAGCAGGTCGAGGTCAAAGCGCCGGGCATCATCCCGCGCAAGTCGGTGCACGAGCCGATGCAGACCGGCCTCAAGGCGATCGACAGCCTGATTCCCATTGGCCGCGGCCAGCGCGAGCTGATCATCGGCGACCGCCAGACCGGCAAGACCGCGATCATCGTCGACACCATCCTGAACCAGAAGTCGATCAACGCCAGCGGCGACGAGTCGCAGAAGCTCTACTGCATCTACGTCGCGGTCGGGCAGAAGCGCTCCTCGGTGGCGCAGCTGGTCAAGACCCTGGAGGATAACGGCGCGCTGGAGTACTCCATCGTGATCGCCGCCACGGCGTCCGAGCCGGCGCCGCTGCAGTACCTCGCGCCCTACACTGCCTGCGTCATGGGCGAGTACTTCCGCGACAACGGCATGCATGCGGTGATCTTCTACGACGACCTGTCCAAGCAGGCCGTCGCCTACCGCCAGATGTCGCTGCTGCTGCGCCGCCCGCCGGGCCGCGAGGCCTTTCCCGGCGACGTCTTCTACCTGCATTCCCGGCTGCTGGAGCGGGCGGCCAAGATGAATGACGACCAGGGCGCCGGTTCCCTGACCGCGCTGCCGGTCATCGAGACCCAGGCCGGCGACGTCTCGGCCTACATCCCGACCAACGTCATCTCGATCACCGACGGCCAGATCTTCCTCGAGACGGCCCTGTTCTACCGCGGCATCCGCCCTGCGGTGAACGTCGGGCTCTCGGTCTCCCGCGTCGGCTCGGCGGCCCAGATCAAGGCCATGAAGCAGGTCGCCGGCACCATCAAGCTGGAGCTGGCCCAGTTCCGCGAGATGGAGGCCTTCGCCCAGTTCGCCTCGGATCTCGACGCCTCGACCCAGCGCCTGCTGGCGCGCGGCGCGCGGCTGACCGAGCTGCTGAAGCAGTCGCAGTACTCGCCGCTGACCGTCGAGGAGCAGGTGGTGGTGATCTTCGCCGGCGTCCGCGGCTACCTGGATGGGATCGGCCTGAACGACGTGACCCGCTTCGAGCAGCAGCTGCTCTCCGAGGTGCGCGACAAGGGCGGCGACATGCTGGAAGCGATCCGCAGCGAGAAGGCGATCAGCGACGCCACGGAGGAGAAGCTCAAGGCCTTCATGGACACCTTCGCCAAGACCTTCGCGTAACCGACCGCACGACCAAAGGCGAGCGAGCCTCCCATGCCGAGCCTCAAGGACCTCAGAGTTCGCATTGGCAGCGTCAAGTCGACGCAAAAGATCACCTCGGCCATGAAGATGGTGGCTGCAGCCAAGCTGCGCAGGGCCCAGGAGCAGGCCGAGGCCTCACGCCCCTATGCCGAGCGCATGGAGCGCATGCTGGCCTCCCTGGCCGAGGGCGCGGCGGAGCGGCCAGGCGCGCCGCCCCTGTTGGCCGGCAGCGGCAAGGACGAGGTCCATCTCCTGGTGGTCGCGACCGCCGACCGCGGCCTTTGCGGCGGCTTCAACGCAAACATCGCACGCGAGGCCCGGCGGCGCATCGACGACCTGGTCGAAGCTGGGAAGACCGTCAAGATCCTCTGCGTCGGCCGCAAGGGCCGCGACCAGCTGCGCCGCAGCTATGACCGGCTGATCCTCGAGACCCTGGAGAATGTGACAAAGCCGAACGTCAACTTCGACGCCGCCAAGATGATCGCCGGCCGCATCACCCAGCTCTTCGAGGCCGGGGAGTTCGACGTCTGCACGATCATCTACGCCCGCTTCAAGTCCGCAATCACCCAGATCGTAACGCCGCAGCAGCTGATCCCCTTCGCGCTGCCCGAGGCCGAGGAGGGCGAGGCGCCGGCCGGGTCCAGCGCCGCCGCCGGCGGTGCGGTCTACGAATACGAGCCCGAGGAGCAGGAGATCCTGGACGAGCTCCTTCCGCTCAACCTTTCGATCCAGGTCTTCAAGGCGCTTCTGGAGAACAACGCCAGCGAGCACGGCGCGCGCATGACCGCAATGGACAGCGCGACCCGCAACGCCGGCGAGATGATCGGCGCCCTGACCCTGCAGTACAACCGGGCGCGTCAGGCCGGCATCACCAAGGAACTGATCGAAATCGTATCCGGCGCTGAGGCCCTCTAGAGGCCGCCGCCGAGACAGAGGAGAAGGCACGCAATGGCCAAGAACGTTGTCGGCAGCATCACGCAGGTCATGGGGGCCGTGGTCGACGTCCAGTTCGAAGGCGACCTGCCGGCGATCATGAACGCGCTGGAGACCGAAAACCAGGGTAACCGGCTGGTCCTCGAGGTTGCCCAGCACCTGGGCGAAAACACGGTGCGGACCATCGCCATGGACTCCACCGAAGGTCTGGTTCGCGGCGCCGAGGTCACCGACACCGGGGCGCCGATCAACGTGCCGGTCGGCCCGGAGACCCTGGGCCGGATCATCAACGTCATCGGCGAGCCGATCGATCAGCGCGGCCCGGTCGAGACCAAGATGACCTACCCGATCCACCGCTCCGCGCCGGACTACGTCGACCAGTCGACCGAAGCCGAGATGCTGACCACGGGGATCAAGGTTGTCGACCTGCTGGAGCCCTACCAGAAGGGCGGCAAGATCGGCCTCTTCGGCGGCGCCGGGGTCGGCAAGACCGTGATCATCATGGAGCTGATCAACAACATCGCCAAGGGTCACGGCGGCTATTCGGTCTTCGCCGGGGTCGGCGAGCGGACCCGCGAGGGCAACGACCTCTATCACGAGATGATGGAGTCCGGCGTCATCCAGCTCGAGGGTGACTCCAAGGCGGCGCTGGTCTACGGCCAGATGAACGAGCCGCCGGGGGCCCGCGCCCGGGTCGGCCTGACCGGTCTGACCCTGGCCGAGTACTTCCGCGACGAGGAAGGCCAGGACGTCCTGTTCTTCGTCGACAACATTTTCCGCTTCACTCAGGCCGGCTCCGAGGTCTCGGCGCTGCTCGGCCGGATTCCCTCCGCGGTCGGCTACCAGCCGACCTTGGCGACCGACATGGGCACCCTGCAGGAGCGGATCACGACCACGAAGAAGGGCTCGATCACCTCGGTCCAGGCGATCTACGTGCCCGCGGACGACCTGACCGATCCGGCGCCAGCGACCTCCTTCTCGCACCTGGACGCCACCACCGTCCTGTCGCGCCAGATCGCCGAGCTCGGCATCTATCCGGCCGTCGATCCGCTGGACTCGACCAGCCGCATCCTCGATCCCCGGGTCATCGGCGAGGACCACTACAACGTCGCGCGCGAGGTTCAGCGGGTCCTGCAGAGCTACAAGGCGCTGCAGGACATCATCGCCATCCTGGGCATGGACGAGCTCTCGGAAGAGGACAAGCTGACCGTCGCCCGGGCGCGCAAGATTCAGCGCTTCCTGTCACAGCCCTTCCACGTGGCCGAGGTCTTCACCGGCAGCCCCGGTGTCTTCGTCGCGCTTGAGGACACCATCCGCGGGTTCAAGGGCATTGTCGCCGGCGAGTACGACCACCTGCCGGAAGCGGCCTTCTACATGGTCGGCACCATCGACGACGCGGTGGCGAAGGCGCAGAAGATGGCGGCCGAAGCCGCGTAGAGCAACAATGACATGAGGTCGGATCGACCTCTTGTCTGAATCGTGCTCTAGACTTTTGAAAGAGAGCGGGATTCAGACATGAAGCTGGGTCGGCTTCATGTCATCCCGCTCTAGCCACAGGGAGGCCCCCGCCATGGCCGAGGGCAAGGTTGCGTTCGAACTGGTGTCGCCGGAGCGGCTTCTGCTCTCGGTGGAGGCCGACATGGTGGTCGTCCCCGGCGCAGAGGGCGACTTCGGCGTCCTGCCGCGGCATGCTCCCCTGGTCTCGAGCGTGAAGACCGGTGTCATCACCGTCCACGATGCCGGCCAGGTCACCGAGCGGATCTTCGTCGCCGGCGGCTTCGCCGAGGTGACGCCCGAGCGCTGCACCGTCCTGGCCGAACGGGCGATCTCGGTCCGCGACATTGACCGCGCCCAGACCGAAGTCGAGCTTCAGGCGGCGCGCGAAGAGCTGGCCGACGCTGCCAACGACGACGAGCGGCGCGCGGCCGAGCGCCAGATCGCGGTCGCCGAGGCGCTTCTGGAAGCCGCCGCCGGCTGATCCGGCCGGGTGCCGCGGCAGCGCATCTTTGGCGGGTAGAGGCTTTGCGCGAATCCGGGAGCGATGGCAAGCTTTAGCGCTTGCCGGAGAGCGATTGCGATCCAATCTCATCGAAAATGCGAAGCCCACTGCCGAATCGGTCATGAAACACTGGACGCTTGACGATATCCCCTGGGATCGCTTCGAGGCCGAAAAGGTCGATCCGCACATCCTCCAGATCATGAAGGGGGTCAGTCTGGTCGAGCACAACGGCAGCGACTACGCGACCTATCTCTGCAACGTCTTTCACGACGATCTGGCCTTCCAGGACGAAGCCCGTGCCTGGGCGGCGGAAGAGGTGCAGCACGGCCGGGCGCTGGGCCAATGGGCGACGCTCGCCGATCCCGGCTTCGACTTCGAGAGCGCCTTCGACCGCTTCATCGCCGGGTTCCGGCCGGATGTCGAGGCGACGCAGTCCATCCGAGGCTCGCGCTCGGGCGAGCTAGTCGCCCGCTGCATCGTCGAGGTCGGGACCAGTTCCTACTATGCCGCCATGTCCGAGGCCTGCAGAGAGCCGGTGCTGAAGGAGATCTGCAAGCGGATCGCCGCCGACGAGCTGAGGCACTACCGGATGTTCTACAAGGCGCTGATGCGCTACCTGGAACATGAGGGCATCGGCCGCCTGCGCCGTGTCGCGGTGGCCCTCAGCCGAATCCGCGAATCCGAGGACGACGAGATCGCCTATGCGCATTTCGCCGCCAACGGGGGGGCGGGCGAGATCTACGACCGGCAGCGCTCGAGCGACTTTATGCACGGCATCGCCTTCCAGCACTATCGGCCGAAGCACGTCGACCGGGTGGTCACCATGACCCTCAAGGCGGCCGGCCTCAATCCCCAGGCGGCCTGGGCGCCCTGGGTGTCGCGCCTGGCCTATCGCCTGATCCGCCGCCGCGGGGCGAGGACCGCGCAGGCCCTGGCCGCCTGAAGCAAGCTCGGACTTGCCGCTGTTGCCGGCCAGGCTTTAGGCTTTCCTAGTTCTATTCAACCCAGGAACGCAGCATCGCCATGCGCCGCCTAGCCTCGCTCTGCCTTCTGGTCCTGCTGCTGCCCGGACGGCTCTCGGCCGAACAGGCCATCCTTTCGCCGCAGGACATCTTCCACCCCGTCGTCGGGACCCAGGGGATGGTCGCGTCGCAGGAGGCGACGGCGACCCGGATCGGCCTGGAGGTCCTGAAGCGCGGCGGCAATGCCGTCGATGCCGCGGTGGCCGTCGGCTTCGCCCTGGCGGTCACCCTGCCGCGCGCCGGCAACCTGGGCGGCGGCGGCTTCATGCTGATCCACATGGCCGAGTCCGGCGAGACCCTGGCGCTGGACTATCGCGAGGAGGCGCCGGCGGCGGCCGGTCGGGACCTCTTTCTCGGCCCGGACGGCGAGGTCGACAACCAGCGGGCGCGCTTCAGCTATCTCTCCGCCGGGGTGCCCGGAACGGTCGCCGGCCTCGCCGCGGCCCAGGCGCGCTTCGGCCGCCTGACCCTGGCCGAAATCCTGGCGCCGGCGATCCGGCTCGCCGAGGAGGGCGTGACCGTCTCGCCGTTCCTGGCCGAGGGCCTGGCCGCGCGGGCCGACCGGATGAAGGCCTGGCCTGAGACCGCGCGCATCTTCTTCAAGGCCGACGGCAGCCCCTACCGCGCCGGCGAACGCCTGGTCCAGGCGGACCTGGCCTGGAGCCTCAAGGAGATCGCCCTCAAAGGTCCGGAGGCCTTCTACACGGGCGAGATCGGCCGGCGGATCGCCGCCGACATGAATGCCAACGGAGGCCTGATCACCGAAGCCGATCTGGCCGCTTACGACGTGGCCTGGCGCGCGCCGGTGACCGGCCGCTACCGGGGTTACGAGATCGCCTCCATGCCGCCGCCCTCCTCGGGCGGCATCCACCTGGTCCAGATCCTCAACCTGCTGGAATCCTATCCGCTGGCTGAGATGGGCGCGGGCTCCGCGGCGACGCTCCACGTCATGGCCGAGGCGATGAAGCTGGCCTATGCCGACCGCAGCCAGCACCTCGGCGATCCGGACTTCTGGGCCGTGCCGCAGCGCGGCCTGACCTCCAAGGCCTACGCCAGCCGCCTCAGGCAGCGGATCGACCAGGCGCGCGCCCTCGCCGCGGCCGAGATCGGGCCAGGGGACCCGGCGCCCTACGAGAGCAACGAGACCACCCACTTCTCGGTCGCCGACCGCTTCGGCAACGTGGTCTCCAACACCTATACCATCAACTTCAGCTACGGCAGCGGCATCGTCGCCAAGGGCACCGGAATCTTGCTGAACAACGAGATGGACGACTTCTCGGCCAAGCCCGGTACGCCCAACGCCTACGGGCTGATCGGCGGCGAGGCCAACGCGATCGAGCCCGGCAAGCGGCCCTTGAGCTCGATGACCCCGACCCTGGTCTTCAAGGACGGCAAGCCCTGGCTGGTGACCGGCAGTCCCGGCGGCAGCCGGATCATCACCACGGTCCTGCAGATCATCCTCAATACCGTCGACCACGGAATGAACGTGGCCGCGGCCTCAGCCGCGCCGCGCATCCATCACCAATGGCTACCCGACGAACTGCGCGTCGAGCCGGGCCTCAGCCCCGATTCTCTGAGCCTGCTGGCCCGGAAGGGGCACCGCGTGGTGGTCAAGAACGCCATGGGGTCGACGCAGTCCCTGCTGCGCATCGAGGGCGGCTGGACCGGGGCCTCGGACCCGCGCCGGCCCGGCGCCCTCACGCTGGGTTATTGACGGCCTTCGCCGCCCTGAACTCACGGCAGGGGCGGAGGGTGGGACCGCCGGTTTGGGTCATGGTGATCCTGGCGGTGGCGAATGTTCCGCTTTTCTGCCTTGCCGTCTGGCTTGCCTTCGACGACCACGGTCTCCGGGGCTTTGCGGCTGTCCTCCTGGTGACCGCCGGTTTCGGCCTGCCCTGGTTTCTGCTGCAGCGCCAGCTCAACGTCTTCCCTGCCGTGGTGCCTTTCGCCGCGCTAGAGGAAGGCGCGATCGCGGTCCTCGTCGGCCGGGTCGAGCGGCGGACCCGGGATTGGCCGCTGCCGGTCTCCTCGCTGGTCTTTCCCCAGGCCGGCGTGCCGCGCGACCGCTTAAAGCTCCGGGTGACCAGGGCCGAGAACCGCGAGCCGCCGGCGCTGGGCGGTCACCGAGTATCGTGACAACGTGAGCGACAAGGTCGAGCCCGAGTTTGAGATCTCCGGCCTGCGCTCCGTCCACGACCCGGTGGTGATCAGCTCCACGACCAGCTATCCCAAGGCCTTCGACGCCGAGAAGCTGGAGCTCTGTCGCGAGCCGCAGTCCTGGCTGGTCTACGAGGTCCAGACCTCGCAGGTCCAGAACAAGCACCACGCCGCCCGCTTCCCCGGTCTGAACTATGCCTAGGAGACCCTGTTCATCCTGCCCGCGGGACGTCGGTTCAGCCACAAGGGCGCCGTCGTCGATTTCGAATCACCTTATGGCAGATTCCAGCGCCGGCCGGAGGTGGCCGAAGGCGGCCTGCGCTTCCGCACCGAGTTGACCATCCCGGGCGGGGAGATCCCGCTCAAGGAACTGGAGCAGTTCAACGCCCCTTGGTATAACCTCAGCGCAGCAGCCCGGCGAACTCGGCCAGGACCTCGCGGTAGAGGCCGCGCTTGAAGGGCACGATCAGCTCGGTCAGCTGGCCGGCGGGCACCCAGCGCCAGGACAGGAACTCCGGCTCCTGCGTGTCGAGATCGATGTCGCTGTCCCGGCCCAGGAAACGCAGCGCGAACCACTTCTGCCGCTGACCGCGGTAGCGGCCCTTCCAGACCTTGGGCACCAGGTCCGGTGGCAGGTCGTAGCTCAGCCAGCCCCGGCTTTCGGCCAGGAACGCCGCCTTGTCGGTGCCGATCTCCTCCGCCATCTCGCGCAGCGCGGCGGCCCGCGGGGCCTCGCCCTTGTCGATCCCGCCCTGCGGCATCTGCCAGGCCTCCGCGGCTGTGTCGATACGCCGCCCGACGAAGACCTCGCCGGCGGCGTTCAGCAGAAGGATGCCGACGCCCGGACGGTAGGGCAGCCGGGCGTAGGGGTGGCCCGGTTCATCGCTCGAGCCGGTCATGCCGATCGCCCCGCCATCCCGCTCAAGCCGGGCCCGGCTGCGGCACCAGGGCGGAGACCGGGGCCAGGGCGAAGCCGCGCGCGCCGAGGTCACGCGCCCAGCGCGCGAGTTGCTCGACCGCCTGCGGATAGGGCCTGGCGATCGCGACCGCCTGACCGCGGGCCAGGGCCAGGCTCTCGACCTCGGCCAGCCGCGCCCGTATCACCGCGTCGCTCGCCTGGTTGTCGTCGAGCAGACGATCGTTGACCACCCAGGCGGTGCCCAGCGACGCTGCGAGCTCGGCCGCGATGCTGTCCCTGGCGCTGGCGTTGTCCAGGTAGATCAGCCCCTTGGTCTTGAGCGCGCGCAGCAGGATCCGCATGTCGGGCTCGGACGCGGCGAAGCGCGACCCCAGCGCGGCGGCCACGCCGATGTAGTTCGAGCCGCGCCCGAGGATGTCGTTCAGCCTCTCGAGGTTCTCGCGGTCGCCGGCGCCGGTCATCAGCGCCAGAGGGCCGGGATCGCTGCGGGGAAAGTCGAGCGGCTCCATCGGCAGGTCCAGCATGACTTCGTGGCCGTCGACCCGGGCCACCGCGATCCAGCGGTTCAGGTCGCTGGCGTAGGGCGTGAAGGACAATGTGACCGCTGCCGGCAGGCTCTGCACCGCGCGCTGGGTCGCCGCGCCGTCCAGGCCGAGCCCGGTGATCACGATGGCGATCCGTGGCCGCGGATCCTTGCGGTCGAAGGCCGCGGCGAAGCGGCGCCAGGTCGGCGGCCCCTTGCCGCTGCCTTGCTTCTGAAGGCGCTTTTTCAGCTCTTCGGGTGAAGGCTCGGCTTCGGCCCGGGGCGCCGGCGGCGCTGCGGGCGGGGCCCCGGCTGCGGTCTCGCCCGCAGCCGGTCTCGGCACGCCCGGCGCCGGCGCGTCCTTCTCCTCGGCCTGCTCGGCCCGGTGATCGCGCCGGGCCTCCGGATGGAGGTAGAAGACCCAGGCAAAGCCGGCACCGACCAGGGCGAAGAGCACGATCCACGCGGCGATCAGGGCCGCGAGGCCGCCTTTGCCGCCTGGCGGAGCGTCATCCTGCAGCCGGGCCATGGGTCGTCTCGGCGGCCCTCACGACCGCCGCACCCTCAGTTGACGACGCGTTCGCTGAACAGGCGCAGGCCGCGCAGCAGATCCAGGGCTCTGGTCAGCTGGTAGTCCTGCGGCGGCTCCGTCTCGCCGGTCTCGTTCGCGCTGGTCTCGCCGCCGTCCGGCCGCTCCTCGCCTTCGGGGGTGTCGAGCGCGCCGCGCAGGTCTGCCTCGCGGCTGCGCCGGCGGCTCTCGATGTCCTCGATGCGCGCCTGCTTGACCTCGATGTCCGGCTCGATCCCCTTGGCCTGGATCGAGCGCCCGGAGGGCGTGTAGTAGCGCGAGGTGGTCAGGCGCATGGCCCCGTGGCCCGGCATCGGGATGATGGTCTGAACGGAGCCCTTGCCGAAGGAGGCGGTGCCCAGGACGATCGCGCGCCGGTGATCCTGCAGGGCGCCGGCCACGATCTCCGAGGCCGAGGCGGAGCCGGAGTTGATCAGCACGACGATCGGAAGACCCTCCGCCAGGTCGCCGGGGCGGGAGTTGAAGCGCTGCCCCTCCTCGGTGTCGCGACCCCGGGTCGAGACGATCTCGCCCTTGTCAAGGAAGGCGTCCGAGACCGCGATCGCCTGGTCGAGCAGGCCGCCCGGGTTGTTTCGCAGATCGATCACGTAGCCGATGAGATCGTTGCCCAGTTCCTTCTTGGCCCTCTCGATCGCCTGTTCCAGCCCCGGTTTGGTCTGCTCGTTGAAGGTGGTGATGCGCACGTAGCCGACGTCGCCCTCGACGCGGCCGCGAACCGACTGGATGGTGATGATGTCGCGGGTGATGGTCACGTCGAAGGCGTCGCGGCCTTCGCGGCGGACCGTCAGAACGATATCGGTGTTGACCGGGCCCCGCATCCGCTCGACCGCCTGGGGCAGGGTCAGGCCGAGCACGGCCTCGCCGTCCAGGTGGGTGATGTAGTCGCCTGCCTGGATCCCGGCCTTGAAGGCCGGGGTGTCGTCGATCGGCGAGACCACCTTGACCAGGCCGTTCTCGTCCAGGGTCACCTCGATGCCCAGGCCGCCGAACTCGCCCCGGGTCTGCACCTGCATGTCGCCGAAGCTCTTTTCGTCCAGGTAGCTGGAATGCGGGTCGAGCGCGGCGAGCATGCCCCGGATCGCCGACTCGATGAGGTCCTCGTCCGAGACCTCTTCGACGTAGTCCGCGCGGACCCTCTCGAAGACGTCTCCGAAGAGCTTGAGCTGACGATAGGTTTCGGAACGGTCGGACTCGGCCCAAAGGGAGGCGGCCGGGGTGATAACGAGCATCAGGACGGCGCCCAGCGCCGCAAATCGGAACTCACGCATTAGCCTTGCACCTTGTCGTCGATGTTGGCGAGCCATGGAAGCGGGTTGATCGGCTGCCCGGTCCGTCGCAGTTCGTAATAGAGTTCTGGCTTGCCGTTCTGCGGGCGTCCCATGACGCCGACCGGTTCACCGGCAAGCACCCATTGGCCGACCGCCGCGTTTAGGCGCTCGACCCCAGCCAGCAGGCTATGATACCGCCCGCCGTGTTCGATGATCAATAACTGGCCGTAGCCTCGAAATTCCCCGGAATAGACGATCCTGCCGTCGTAGGGGGCGACGACCTGCGCCCCCGCCCGGGTCGAAACCATGATCCCCTTGGAGGTCGCGCCCGGATTGCCGTCGCTGCGCTCGCCGTAGCGCAGGGTCAAGCGTCCGCGCGCCGGCATCACCAGGCTCGACTGGACCGAGGGGAAGGGCCGGATGTCGAGCGGCTTGGCCAGGGCGGCGATGGTCGACGGCTCCGGCGCGGCGCCGGAGTCCTCGTCCTGCCTGGCCGCCTGCGCGCGCGCCAGCGACTCCTGCTCCAGCCGCTCGACCAGCCCGCGCAAGTTCTCGGCCTCGGCGGCTCGCTTGGCCGCGCGCTGAAGCGTTTCGTCGAGCTCGCGGCTGGCCTTCTGGTAGAACTCTTCCTTGCGCTTGGTCAGCGCCGCCAGGGATACGGTCTCGGCCTCGAGCTCGCGGGCGACCTTCTTGAGCTCCTCGCGGCGCAGGGCGATCTCGCTGCGCAGGCTGCGCAGCTCGTCGAGCTGGTTGCGCAGGACTTCGGCACGCTCGTCGATCTCGGCGACCGCGACCTTCAGCAGCATGGCGCTGCGTACCGCGTCCAGCGGCCGGCCGGGCACGGCGAAGGCCAGTTCCGGCGGCTGCAGGGCGATCCGCTGCAGCGCGCTCAGGGTTCGGACCATTTGGTCGTGGCGGCCCTCCAGGTCGCGCAGGTTCAGCTGCTCGTCCGCCTGCAGCCGGGCCAGGGTGGTCTCGACCGCCGAGAGCTGATCCTCCAGGGTCTGGGCGCTGCGGCCCTTGTCGACCAGCTCCTTGTGCAAGTCGCCGACCTCGGCTTCGAGCGAATTGGCCTTTTCGCCCAGTTCCTTGGCGCGGTTGCGCTCCGCCTCCAGCTCCTGCTCGATCTGGCGCAGGCGCGCGCTCTCCTCGTCGTTCTCCTGCTGCGCGGCCACCGGCCCGGCGCTCAAAGCGCCGCCGGCAAGCATCAGGGCCGCGAGACCCGTGCCGGCGCGGAACCTCCGGCGCTTCCCTCTGGGGAAACCGGGCTTGCGCTCGACCTGGGGGACGCCGACCAAGCCGGCTACTCCGCCGCCGCTTCCGCTTGCGCCGCCGAACCGCGCAGCAGGCTCTGCCCGGTCATGGCGGCCGGCTGCGGCAGGCCCATAAGGGCGAGGACCGTCGGTGCGATGTCGGCCAGGCGGCCGTCGGCTAGGCGCTCTGCGCCGCTTCCCGCACCGGCCAGCAGTATCGGGACCCTGTTCATGGTATGGGCAGTGTGACGCTCACCGGTTTCCGAATCCTTCATCCTTTCGGCGTTGCCGTGATCCGCGGTGATCAGCAAGCAGCCGCCAGCGCACTCGACCGCGGCGTCCAGCGCCTCGAGGCAGTTGTCTACCGCCTCGACCGCCTGGATCGCTGCCGCCAGATTGCCGGTATGGCCGACCATGTCGCCGTTGGCGTAGTTGACCACGATCAGGTCGAACGTCCCGGACTCGATCGCCTCGACCAGGGCCTCCGTCACCTCGAAGGCCGACATCTCGGGCTTGAGATCGTAGGTGGCAACCTTGGGCGAGGGGATCAAGATCCGCTCTTCCCCGTCGAAGACCTCTTCCCGGCCGCCGTTGAGGAAGAAGGTCACGTGGGCGTACTTCTCGGTCTCGGCGATCCGCAGCTGCTTCAGGCCCGCCTTGGCGACGACCTCGCCCAGCGTGTCGCCGATCTCGGCGGCGGGAAACAGGGTGGCAAGCCAGCGATTGTGGGCCTCGGAATACTCGACCATGCCCGCCGCCGCGGCGAAGCGGACCACGCGCTCCCTGTGGAAGCCGTCGAAGGCGGGGTCGAGCAGGGCGGCCAGGATCTCCCGCGCCCGATCGGCGCGGAAGTTGGCCATCAGCACGCCGTCGCCGTCGCGCATGCCCGGATAGCCGCCGATCACCGCGGGCTCGACGAACTCGTCGGTGACCGCCTTGGCGTAGCTGGCCTCGACGGCGGCGAGGGCATCGGCGGCCACGACCCCGTCTCCCATGACCAGGGCGCGATAGGCGCGCGCGACCCGGTCCCAGCGCTTGTCCCGGTCCATGGCGTAGTAGCGCCCGCTCACCGTGGCGACCTCCGCCTCCGGGGCCGCGGCCTGGAAGTCCGCGAGGTAGCCCCGGGCGCTCGACGGCGGCGTGTCGCGGCCGTCGAGGAAGGCGTGGAGCTTCACCGGGACGCCGGCCGCCGCCAGGATCCGGCAGAGCGCGGCGATCTGGTCCTGGTGGGCGTGCACGCCGCCGGGCGAGATCAGGCCCATCACCTGGGCCGTTCCGCCAGAGGCCTTGAGCTTCTCGATGAAACCGCACAGCGCCGGGTTCGCCTCGATCTCGCCGCTGCGGACCGCCTGGTCGATGCGCGGCAGGTCCTGAAGGACGATCCGGCCGGCGCCGATGTTCATGTGGCCGACCTCGGAGTTGCCCATTTGCCCTTCGGGCAGCCCGACCTCGTGCTCCGAGGCGTCGATCAGGGCCTGGGGGCAGGACGCGTAGAGCCGGTCCAGCGTCGGCGTCCGGGCCAGTCGGATCGCGTTGTCTTCGCTGGCGTCAGCGTGGCCCCAGCCGTCGAGGATACAGAGGACGACGGGGCGGGGTCTGGCATCTGGGGTCATCTAGGTCCTACGCTTTTGGCTGTATATAGGCGATCTTTGCGCCGCGGGACAGCCTCTTCAGGCCCGGTGATAGGGATGACCGGTAAGGATCGATTGCGCGCGGTAGAGCTGTTCGGCCAGCATCACCCTGGCAAGAAGATGTGGCCAAGTCATGGCACCGAAGGCGAGGCGCCGATCGGCGGCCGCCAGCACCTCGTCGGACAGTCCCTCGGCCCCTCCGATCACGAAGGCGAGATCCCCGGTTCCGGCCTCCCGATAGTCCTGGATCGTTCGGGCAAAAGCCTCACTGGTCAGAGACTTACCCCCGCCGTCGAGGGCGATGATCCTGGCCGGCTTGGGCAGGCTTTGGAGCAGCAGCTCACCTTCCCGGCGCTTCAGCGCGTCCGGCGGCAGCTGGCGCCGTTCTTCGACTTCCTTAACGTCGTGGGGCCAGGTCAGGCGGCGCAAGTAGTCGGACAGCAGATCCTGCATCGGGCCGGCCCGCAGGCGGCCGACGGCGGCGATGGTGATCCGCACCGACCCGCCTCAGCCCCAGTCCGCGCCCGGAACCCGACGCGGGCCACCGGGGCCGGCCGGGCTCAAAGGCCGGCGCTGCTGCGCTCGGGCTCCGGCAGGTCCATGCCCCACATCTTCTCGAGGTTGTAGAAGGACCGCACCTCGGGTCGGAAGAGGTGGATGATCACGTCCCCTCCGTCGATCAGGACCCAGTCGCAGCGCTCCGCGCCTTCCACCGAGGGCGCCTTGACCCCGGCATGCT
This sequence comes from Kiloniellales bacterium, assembly GCA_030066685.1. Classification (NCBI taxonomy): domain Bacteria; kingdom Pseudomonadati; phylum Pseudomonadota; class Alphaproteobacteria; order Rhodospirillales; species Kiloniellales bacterium. The sequence goes on from JASJBF010000034.1 coordinate 24,466, forward strand.
TGAGCCTCTCGCGGAGATGCTCGGCCATGGCGCCGACGTGGCGTTGCGAGCGGCCGCTCGCAATGACCATGGAATCCGCAAAGCTGGTTTTGCCGGAGAGGTCGATGACGACAATGTCTTCGGCCTTGTCGTCTTCGAGAGAGGTCTTGACGAGGCCGAGCAGGCCGTCGCCAGAAAGCGACCCGTCTTTAAGCCTTCGGGTCTCCAAGGCTTCGCTCGTGACTATGACCGCAGTCTCCCTTCCCATTCATCGCCACAGGCCCGCGGACCGCGAGATCCGCGCCGCCCTGATGCGGGTCGCCGACTGGGTCGATAACGGGCCGTGAAGAAAAACCCAGGCCGGCGGCTCCATCTCCGGCAGGCGGCGGGCTGCGCGTTCCGGCTTGCGCCACCGGGAAAAGCGCCGCGCCGCCAATCCGGCTAGCGCCCCCAAAGCATAGGAGGGGCGATCCAGGATCGCAACGGGGAGTAAATGAAATATTTGCATCCAGTCTTTCCAGGCCGGAATCTGCTGAAGATTGTCGGCGCCCATCACCCAAACGAAGGAAACTCTTGGTAATCGGCAGGTCAAGGCGCGCAGAGTCTCGGCCGTATACTGCGTTCCCAGGGCCGACTCCAGCGCTGTGACCCGGATTCGAGGATGATCGGCGATTCGCCGCGCCGAATCGAGCCGCTGCGCGAGGTCCGCCATGCCTTCGGCGGGCTTCAGCGGGTTCTGAGGCGATACCAGCCACCAGACCTCGTCCAGGCCAAGGCGCTTCAAAGCCACCAGGCTGATCATCCGATGGCCCTCGTGGGCCGGGTTGAAGGAGCCGCCAAGCAGGCCGGCCCTGTAGCCCGGCGGCGGCAGGAATCCGCCCAGGGCCCGAGCCAGGTTCCCCGACGAGATTTTGCGATCAGGAGTCGCCTTCGTCATCGCTGGGTCGCCGAATGCGTGTGCACGGCTCAGGAGTCGTCGCGGATCGCCGAGAAGCGGTCATGGCGCGGCAAGCCATCATCGAGGTGGAGCCAGGGCAGCCTTTGCGACTCGAAGGCATGGTGACGGGGCGGGAAGGCCTCCGGCTCGTCCAGGGCGCCGAGGAAGAAATAGATCATGCCGGGCAGCCGCTCGTCCTGGTAGGCGATCGGGCTGCCGCAGCGCGGGCAGAAGCTCCGCCGGACGCCCGGCGAAGAACCATGCTGCGCCGGTTCTGTCTCGCCCTCGAAGCTGACTACGGCCGTGGCGGCGCCGACGAAGGCCGCCAGCGGAGCGCCGGTCGCCCTGCGGCAATCCCTGCAGTGGCAGTAGGAGGCCCACTCCGGGCGCTCGCCGAGCCGGAAGCGGACCGCGCCGCAGAGGCAACCGCCGGTCACCGGCCCCGCTTGTCCTGCGGCCACGGCGTTCAGGGCCGGACCTGGCCTTCGCCGCGGACCAGGTACTTGTAGCTGGTCAGCTGCTCCAGGCCGACCGGGCCACGGGCGTGCAGCTTGCCGGTCGCGATTCCGATCTCCGCACCCATGCCGAACTCGCCGCCGTCGGCATACTGGGTCGAGGCGTTGTGCAGCAGGATCGCCGAATCGACCTCGGCGAAGAAGCGCGCGACCGCCGACTCGTCCTCGGTGACGATGGCGTCGGTGTGGTGGGAGCCGTGGCGGGCGATGTGCTCGATCGCGCCGCCCACGCCGTCGACCATCTTCACCGAGAGGATCGGCGCCAGGTACTCGGTGTCCCAGTCGATGGGCTTGGCCGGCAGGGCGCGGGGCTCGCGGGCGCAGACCGCCTCGTCGCCGCGGATTTCGCAGCCGCCGGCGATCAGGTCGTCGAGGATCGGCCCGAGGTGGGTCTCTGCCGCCCGGCGGTCGACCAGCAGGGTCTCGGTGGCGCCGCAGATCCCGGTCCGGCGCAGCTTGGCGTTGACCGCGATGCGGCGGGCCATCTCGAGCTCCGCCGCGCCGTCGACGTAGGTGTGGCAGAGCCCTTCCAGATGGGCCAGGACCGGGACCCGGCTTTCCTGCTGGACCCGCTCGATCAGGCCCTTGCCGCCGCGCGGCACGACGATGTCGAGATAGTCGCTCATGCGCAGCAGCATGCCGACCGCGGCGCGGTCGCTGGTCGGCACGCGCTGGATCGCCGCCGCGGGCAGGCCGGCTTCCGCCAGGCCGCGCTGCAATCCGTCCAGGATCGCCGAGGCGGAATGGAAGGATTCCGAGCCGCCGCGCAGGATGGCGGCGTTTCCGGACTTGAGGCAGAGGCCGCCGGCGTCGGCGGTGACGTTGGGCCGGCTCTCGTAGATGATGCCGACCACGCCCAGGGGCACCGCGACCCGGGCGATCTTCAGGCCGTTGGGCCGTTCCCACTCGGCCAGGGTCCGGCCGACCGGGTCGGGCAGGCGGGCGATGTCCTCCAGCCCCTTGGCCATGGCCTCGATCCGCTCGGGGGTCAGCTCCAGCCTGTCGAGCAGCGCCGGGGTCAGGCCCTTGTCGCGCCCGGCCGCCATGTCGCGGGCGTTGGCCTCGAGAATCTTTTCGCTATCGGCGCGCAGCGCGGCGGCGGCCGCCGCCAGCGCGGCGTTCTTGGTCGCCGTGGTCGCGATCGCCAGCTCCGCCGCCGCGGCCTTGGCGGCGACGCCGATTGCCTCCATCTCGCTCTGCAGGTCCTCGCGCAGGACCGCGGCTTCGGCGTTCATTCCGTCCCTCCCTCCGGCTCTTTCCTCCGGGCCTCGCCGCCCGCCACGGTCAGCACCAGATCGTCCCGGTGGATCAGCTCCTCGCGGCCAAGGTAGCCCAGAATGGCCTCTATTTCACCGCTCTTGTGGCCGCGGATCCGGGCCGCATCGGCGGCCGAATAGGCGATCAGGCCGCGGCCCAGCTCGGCGCCGTCGGGCCCGCGCAGCAGGACCGCGTCGCCGCGCTCGAAGCGGCCCTCGATCGCGGTGACCCCGGCCGGCAGCAGGCTCTTGCCGGCGGCCAGGGCGCGCACCGCGCCGGCGTCCAGCGTGACCGTGCCGACCGGCTTCAGGGCCCCGGCGATCCAGCGCTTGCGCGCGGTCAAGGGCTCCAGCTTGGACAGGAACCAGGTGCAGCGGGCGCCCTCGGCCAGGGCGGCCAGCGGATTTAGGCGCCGGCCGTCGGCGATGGCCATGCGGCAGCCGGCGGCGACCGCGATGCGGGCCGCGGCCAGCTTGGTGATCATCCCGCCGGAGGAATAGCCGGGCGGCGCCTCGCCGGCCATGGCTTCGATCTCCCGGGTGATCTCCGGGACCACGGGGACGAAGGCCGCCGTCCGGTCTTTGCGCGGGTCGGCGGTGTAGAGGCCGTCGATGTCCGACAGCAGGACCAGCACGTCCGCGTTCATCATGGCCGCGACCCGCGCCGCCAGGCGGTCGTTGTCGCCGAAGCGGATCTCGGTGGTCGCCACGGTGTCGTTCTCGTTGATCACTGGGATGACGCCGAGGCGCAGCAGTGTTGCCAGGGTCGCCCGGGCGTTGAGGTGGCGCCGACGCTCCTCTGTGTCGTCCAGGGTCAAAAGGATCTGGGCCACCGAGATGCCGTGCCGGGCCAGGGTCTCCTGGTAGGCGTGGGCCAGGCGGACCTGCCCGGTCGCGGCGGCGGCCTGCTGCTCCTCCAGCTTCAGGCCCCGGCGCCGCAGGTCGAGGTGGTGGCGGCCGACGGCGATGGCGCCGGAGGACACCAGGATGACCTCGGTGCCGGCCCCGCGCAGCGCGGCGACGTCGTCGGCCAGGGCATCCAGCCAGGCGCGGTGGATCGCGCCGCTGTCCTGCTCGACCAGCAGGATAGAGCCGATCTTGACCACCACCCGCTTGGCGCCGGCCAGACCCGCCGCCACACCCGCGGCGCGCTGAAGCTCCGCGGTCATGGCTGCCAAGCCGCGCGGGCGGCCTCGGGCACTTCGTCGCGCGGCGGCGGCAGGTGAGGCACCAGCTCCTTGAGGATGGCGTCGACCCCCTCGCCGGTCGCGCCGGAGCAGAGCCGCACCGGCCGGCCGCTGGCCTCGGCGAGCGCGGCCGCGCGGGCTTTTCGATCCTCGGGCGTCAGCAGGTCGACCTTGTTGAGGGCCACGATCTCGGTCTTGTCCTCCAGGCCCTGGGCGTAGGCCTCGAGCTCCCGGCGCACGGTGCGGTAGGCGCCGCCGACGTCCTCCTGGCTGCCGTCGACCAGGTGCAGCAGCACGCCGCAACGCTCCAGGTGGCCGAGGAAGCGGTCGCCCAGGCCGGTGCCCGCGTGCGCGCCCTCGATCAGGCCGGGGATGTCGGCCAGGACGAACTCCCGGTCGCGGAAGCCGACCACGCCGAGCTGCGGGTGCAGGGTGGTGAAGGGATAGTCGGCGATCTTGGGCCGGGCCCGCGACACCGCGGCCAGGAAGGTCGACTTGCCGGCGTTGGGCAGGCCCAGCAGCCCGGCGTCGGCCAGCAGCTTGAGGCGCAGCCAGACGTAGAACTCCTCGCCCGGATGGCCCGGGTCGGCGCGCCGGGGCGCCCGGTTTGTGGCCGACTTGAAGTGGGCGTTGCCGAAGCCGCCGTCGCCGCCCTTGGCCAGCAGGACCCGCTGGCCGACCTCGGTCATGTCGGCGACCAGGCTCTCCTTGTCGTCGGCCAGGATCTGGGTGCCGACCGGGACCTTGATCACGATAGCCGGCGCGCTGGCGCCGGTGCGGTCCTTGCCCATGCCGTGCTGGCCGCGCTTGGCCTTGAAGTGCTGGCGGTAGCGGAAGTCGATCAGGGTGTTCAGGCCGGCCACCGCCTCGACCCAGACGTCGCCGCCGCGCCCGCCGTCGCCGCCGTTGGGGCCGCCGAACTCGATGTACTTCTCGCGCCGGAAGGACACGCAGCCCGCGCCGCCGTCGCCGCTCTTCACGAAGATCTTGGCTTCGTCCAGAAACTTCACGGGCTCGGTCCTCGCTTCGCGGCGGCAAAGGGAAGTGTGTGAAACGAAAAAGGGGAAACGCCGCCGTTTCCCCAATACCACGCGGTCCGGCGGTTCGGGGCGGTCTAGGGCGAGGGGAAGGGCCCCGAGCAGCCGGGATCGCCGCTCGCCGGCGCCGCCGTCAGCTTCGAAATCCCTGTGTCCATCGCGAAAACCCGCCCTTTCCGCCGGGGCCGCGGCACTATAGCGGGAGGCCGGCGCCTGTCAACGCGGCCGCCAGCCGAAAAGGGGTCAGAGTCATTTTTCGACAGGCCGCGGCATCACGGCTTTGTCTCGGTCGACACGAAAAATGACTCTGACCCCTTTTTTGGCCTTCCCGTCATCGCGGCGGCACCGCGAATCCAGATATAGAGGCTGTTAACCAAGGCACGACAGAGTGGCCCGCGATGACCAAGCTCGACACCTTCGAATCCGTCTTCAAGTCCGCCGACAAGCCGGTCTTCGCCTACCGGGCGGTGACCCTGGGCCAGGTCTTGCTGGTCACCGACCTGGGCGAGGCGGCGGCCGAGGCGCTACTCGGCCGGGTCCGGGACTATCTCGGGGCGGTCGACGCGCCCGAGACTCGCTGGACCGCGGTTCCGGGCGGCGCCTTCGGCGATGTCCATCAGCTGCTCGAGCTGGTCGAGGCCCGGCGCCCGGACCTGATCGTGACCTACCGGCATCTGCACTCCGAGGCCTGGCGCTGGCCCTTCAGCCTGGGCGAGCACCTGGACGTCCTGACCCAGGCCACCAAGACGCCGGTCCTGGTCCTGCCACACCCCGACGCCGAGCGCGGCCTGCCGCACAGCGTTCGCAACACCGACCGGGTCATGGCGATCACCGACCACCTGGCCGGCGAGAGCCGGCTGGTCAACGCTGCCCTGGCCTTCACCCGGCCGGGCGGGACCTGCTGGCTGACCCACGTCGAATGCACCCAGCACTTCGAGCGCTACATGGACGTGATCTCGCGGATCCCGGCGCTGGAGACCGAGGTCGCCCGCGAGACCATCGCCGCCCAGCTGCTGAAGGAGCCGCACGACTTCATCCGCTCCTGCCGCGCGGTCATCGAGGCCGAGGGCCTGGACGTGCGGATCGAGGAGATCGTCACCATGGGCGACCGCCTGGTCGAGTACGAGACGCTGATCCGCGATCACGAGGTCGACCTGCTGGTGCTCTACACCAAGGATGAGGACCAGCTCGCCATGCACGGCCTGGCCTACCCCCTGGCCGTCGAGCTCCGCCAGATCCCCCTGCTGATGCTGTAGGGGGTGGACTCAACCGCCATGTTCGCTCTTTGGCCCGCAACCTACCCGCTGTCATCCCCGGGCTCGACCCGGCGATCCATTGTGCCGCCTGCACCATGGATGCCCGGATCAAGTCCGGGCATGACAGAGGAGAAAGTTACGGGCTCCGGCGACAAACGCCTGCTTGCCTTGCGGCCCTCCCGCACCGACTAAACTCCACCGCACCCGTCATGCACCAGGTCCCGCTTTCGATCACCCTGCTCTTCGCCGCCCTGCTGGTGGCGATGATCCTCAGCCTGGCGCTGGAGGAGAAGATCCACGCCAAGAAGTCGGTCATCGCCGGGGTCTTCGCCACGGTCTGCCTCTTCCTCGCGGTCTTTCTGGATCTGGTCCATCCGGAGACGGTGCAGATCCTCGGCCTGCCGGTCCATCTGCCGCTCTACATCCCCGGCGTCGACTGGGAGGTCATCGCGATCATCCTGGGCTCCTCGATCTTCGTCGACGTGACCAGCAAGTCCGGGCTTTTCACCTGGATCGCGATCCGCCTGACCAAGGCCTCCAGGGGCGATCCCCTGGTCCTGCTCTGCTTCTACGGGGTCATGACCGTGGTCTTCTCGGCGGTGCTCAACAACGTGACCGCGATGATCATCGTCGGGACCCTCAGCGGGGTGTCCCTCGCCCGCCTGGGCCAGGGCGGCAAGCTGCTCGGCTTCCTGATGGTCGAGGGCCTGCTGACCAACGTCGGCGGCCTGCTGACCCTGGTCTCCTCGGTGCCCAACATCATCGTCGGCAACGCCGCCGGGATCAGCTTTCTCGACTTCTTTCTGGCCTCCAGCCCCTACGTCGTGCTGGCGACGGTGCTGACCCTCTGGCTCGGCGCCCGCCTCTTCGGCGTCGCGCGCCTCAAGACCGCCGAAGAGAAGGCCCAGGCGGAAAAGCTGGTCGCCGGTTTCGACGAGAACGACGGCATCGAATCCGCCGGCTTCTTCTGGTTCGGCGCGGTCATGACCCTGCTGTTCATCGCCACCATCGCCAGCGCCTCGGTGCTGCCGGTGATCGAGGAACTGGGCCTCGGCTACGTCGCCCTGGCCTTCGCGGTGATCGCCCTGCTGCGCTACAAGGCGACCGCCGACCGCTTCTACCAGGGCATCGACTGGGACCTGCTCGGCTTCTTCGGCTGCCTCTTCATCGTGATCAACATGATGGAGCACGCCGGGGTGCTGCACCTGATCGGCGAGGGCCTGGTTCCGATCCTGGAGCTCGGTGAGCTGGCCGGTCCCGGCACCCTGCTGGTCGCCGCGGCGGCCGCCAGCTCGGTCACCGACAACATCCCCCTGGCTGCGATGCTGGCCAAGATCCTGGGCGGCATGGACCTGCCGGCGGATTCTCCCTACTGGTGGTCGGTGGTCTTCGGCGCCAACCTGGGCGGCAACCTGACGCCGATCGGCTCGGCCTCGACCCTGGTCGCTGTCACCATCATCCACAAGAACAAGCTGGGGCTGTCCTTCGCCGGCTTCGTCAAGCTGGCCCTGCCTTTCGCCACCGCCCAGCTGCTGCTGGCCGTCGCCTACGTGCTGCTGGTGCTGGGATAGTTTTTGTCCATTCGGACAATAAGCTTGGTTGCTCAGACTGAATCAATCTGAGCCGTGAATCTTAATCTATTTTAACAAGTTAGAGCATGACTCACGTGTCATACCACGTCGGTGTGACACGATCATGCTCTAGGAAACGACCAGAGGAAACGCCCGGGCGATCCGCGGCTGGCGCCGGCCGCGGGCCTGCGCTTCGACCTGCCGCCCTTTCAAACGACTGCTCAGGCAAGCCAGATGAAATAGATAAGTCTGCTGACTCCGTCGCTATTCGGACGCGGCGGCTAGTTTTATGGCGTTCTCCAAGCGAACCACGTAGCGGTTGGCATTGTCGACGACGGCTGCGACCGACAAGCGGCGCGTGATCATATCACGGACGACCTCCGGAGGGCCCGAATCGCTGAACACGTCCGTTCGGATCGATGCAAAGCGCTTCCTTAACATCTGCGCAATCTCCGACGTTTGTTGATTGAGAAGCGCCGAAATATTGGGGCCCAGACCGTGCGCTTGGTAGACGGCCAGCTCCCTGATGAATTCCGTAGCGTCAGCATAGGCAATTAATTTCTCCGGAGTCCGGTCGAAGAAAAGCACCCAATCCACACCCTCGACATTTAGCCCGAACTCTTCGATGAAGGAGTCGTCCGGAAATGCCCCCCAAGCCTGCTGATCCGGAATAACATTCTCGATGGCTGACCGTGTGCGCTCGCTCGTAAGCAAGTAGGCAAGGAGCAGTCCCACGTCATAGGAATTGCCAGCGTTAAAGGTGAGCGACAGACTGGGCTTCGCCTCCTCGCCGTCAATGGCTGCCAGCCAGTCTGCATAAGTAACCCACATTTCAGGCGAGCCCTTGGCGAAGGCGGCCAGTTCGTTGAACTCCCCCATGCCTGAACTGCGCACTGTAACAAGCGAGACGCCGACGTCATCAAATGTCTTGTTCTCGAGGCTTTCAGCTATTGAATCCACTGTGACTTTCGTGGAGGTGACGGTTGCTTCGATTTTCCTGATGATCTCAGTACGGGTCGTCTGCATCTCCTCCTCAATCTGCTCTTTGGTCGCCTTGCGGCGAGCCTCGTTCTGTTTCTCATTGAAATTCATGACTTGCTGACCGATCAAGATTGCGCAGCCAATCAGCGCCAACATTACTGTGTAGCGCGCTGGCATGCTTCCCCAAACGCGCTTGCTGATTGACACGAGTGTGGTAATGATTGCGCCGGCGATCCCCAGAGTGAGGAGCGGGTGGCTAGTAATGAACTCTATCATTTGCGCCCCCATTTAACGCGGAAACGGCAAGAGCGTAAGACCTATGAGAGTATTTTGCGCTGGAGCTCAGAGCCCTGTCAAAGGGCATCAATATGCGAGTTGTTTGCCGCCGCGATTGGAAAGGAATCCCAGGGCGCTGCCGCTCGATGCAGAGCGGGACCGTCGATCTCGGTCCTTTGGGATCGTCTTTGAGGAACCCAGATAGGAACCAGCGCTGCCGCCGGCCGCCACCTCGGCTTCGACGCGGCGGGCACCGCCGTGCCCGTCATCGCGAGCGAAATGACCGCGCTGCCGACCGTCTTGTTTGTCCCGGAAACGACGAAGGGGAGCGCCCGGGCGCCCCCCTCGAAAACGGTCGGCGTCTGGCGCCGTATCAGTCCTGGCCGACCACCGAGACGTAGGTCCGCCCGCCGGTCGAGCGGTGGAACTTCACCTGGCCGCCGGTCAGGGCGAAGATGGTGTGGTCCTTGCCGATGCCGACGTTGTCGCCCGGATGGAACTTGGTGCCGCGCTGCCGCACGATGATGTTGCCGGGGACGACGATCTGGCCGCCGAACTTCTTCACGCCCAGGCGCCGTCCGGCCGAATCGCGGCCGTTGCGCGAGCTGCCGCCTGCCTTTTTGTGTGCCATAGGAGGTTACTCCTTGTCTTTCTTGGCGGCCGGCTTCTTCGCGGCTGCCTTCTTGGCCGGCGCTTTCTTGGCGCCGCCGGCCGCGGCCTTCTTCGGCGCGGCCTTCTTGGCTTCGGTCTTCTTGGCGGGCGCCTTGGCCGCGGGCTTCTTGGCGGCGGCCTTCTTCGGCGCCGCCTTCTTGGGCTCGGTCTTAGGCGCCTCGGCCTTCTTCGCGGGCGCCTTCTTGGCCGGTGCCTCGGCCGCCTCGTCCTTGGCTTTGGCGGGCGCCTTGGCTTTCGCCGGCGCCTTGGCCGCCAGCTTGCCGCTCGGCTTCTTGCCGCCGGTCAGGATCTCGGTGACCTGCAGGACCGTGGTCTCCTGGCGATGGCCGTGGGTCCGGCGGTAGTTCTTGCGGCGCTTCTTCTTGAAGACGACGATCTTGGCGTGGCGGTCCTGGCGCAGCACCTCGGCGGCCACCGTCGCACCCTCGACCAGCGGCGTGCCGACCGTGGTGCCCTTGTCGTCGCCCAGCATGAGAACCTGGTCAAGGGCGACGATCTCGCCGGCCTCGCCGGGCAGCTTCTCGACGAAGAGGGTGTCTCCGGGGGCGACTTTGTACTGCTTGCCGCCTGTCTTGATGACTGCGAACATGACCGTATTCTTTGACCAATTTCACGAAATTTCGGGCGGAATAGGCCTTCCGGCCTCCCGCGACCGGCGCACTATACGCGCGGAAAGCCTTGTGTCAACGGGGCTTCAGGCGGAAATCGCCGTCACCGCCGTGGCCGGGCCGTCGGCCTCGAAGCCCTGGGCGAGGATGCGGCCGCTGGCCGGCTCGGCGACCATGGCCAGGCGGGTCGTGGGGTTCAGGATCGGCGGCTTCAGCCACGCCAGGTCGTGCCCGGCGGCCGGTGCCTGGCGGGCCATCAGGGCGGCCCGGCCCTCGCTGTCCTCGCCCCGCGATCGGGCCCGGGGCCGCGGCCCCAGCCAGTGGTTGGCCGCCACCTGCGGGCCCTCGTGCACGAAGGCCTTGTGCTCCAGGCGCTCGATCACGCAGCCCTGGTCGGGTTCCGGCCCGGCCAGGGAGAAGATCGCCGGCATGGCCAGGGGCGCCTCGCTCAGGCGCCTGCGCGCCTCGGCGTAGTCCCGCGCCTGGTCGAAGACCTGACGCAGCAGGTGCGCCGGCGGCAGCCCGGAGGCGCGCCAGACCCCGACCCGGTCGAGGCCCCAGTCGAAGATCATCGAGGCCGAGCGCCGGCGCTGCGGGGCCTGGTTGAAGGCGGCGGCGAAGCGCCCCGGCGCCAGGCCCTGGATCGAGCCGGTGAAGCCGGGCCAGGTCAGGTTGATCCACTCGCCCGCCGGGCCGCGCTGCCGGGCCGCCACCAGGTTGCGGCCCAGGCCCTCGAAGGGCCAGTCCAGGACCCGTAGCAGGCGGCCCTGCGCGCCGTCGGCACCGGGCCCGACGGCGCAGGTGCAGCTCCACTCGTAGCTGAGGTTCAGGAAATAGGCCCCGGGCCGGCCCAGCCGGCGGGCGACTGTCTCGATCTCCTCCAGGTAGGGGTTGCCGCTCCGCTCCAGCCAGCGGCGCGAGACCCGGTCGCCGAAGCGGACCACGAACCCGGGGTAGGTCCGGGTCGCCCCGGCCAGCAGGGCGTTGAGCCGGGCGCCCTCGGCGTCCAGCAGGCAGCCCGGGCCCTGCACGTGGCGCTCGGGAATCGGCGGCAGTTTGTGGTGACGGCGCCCGGTCATGCCATCACAGATAGCACCACCGGCGGCGCTTTCACAGCGCTCTTGCCGCGCCGCGACGGCCGGTCAGAGCGGCGCCGCCAGCGCGATGACCAGGAACATCGCGGTGATCAGGATTCCCCAGGGCAGGAAGGTGACGTCGAGGCGGCCGCGCCGCGCCAGGCCGCGGCGAAGGGTCCAGAGGTTGCCGGCCAGCACTGCCAGGATGATCACCAGCAGGAGCAGCAGCCACGGGTTCTGCGCGCTGCCGAGGAGGATCGGCAGGCCGGTCAGGCCGAAGAGCAGGGCCGAGGTGACGACCAGCGGGGCGCGCGTCTCCGCCCCCCGTCCCGGGCCCCGGCCGGTGACCGCGGCGATCAGCCGCCCGCCGTCGAAGCCGGGCAGGGGCAGCAGCGACAGGCCGGCGAAGGCCAGCGACAGCAGCGCGAAGCCGTAGATCGACTTCGCCGCCACGGTGTCCCGCTCGAAGCCGGGCAGGATCTCGGCCAGAGGATAGAACAGGCGGTTGGTCAAGGTCGGCCGGATGCAGGGGTTGGGGACCGCGGCGGCGGCCCGGCAGGCCGCCTCGGCCAGGCAGACGCTGGGTCCGGCCGCGCCGTCGGTCCTGCAGGCCTGCGGCCAGCCCCCGATCAGCACGCGGAAGGGGTGCCGCACCAGACGCCAGGTCTCGTCCAGGGACAGCACCAGCGCGGATCCTGGCCCGGGCCGCAGCGTGGCCAGGCCGGGCCGGAGGTCCTTGCCGGTCTGCAGGCTGGCGGCGGCGCTCTGCGGACCCTGCTCGCCCGGCGCTGACCCTCCGCCGGCGGGCGCGAAGCCGAGGAAGAAGACGTAGAGCAGCAGGACCGCCAAGGCGAGGTTACCGCCGGCACCGCCCAGGGCGAGCAGGATCCGCTGCGGTCGCCTCAGCTCCCGCCAGGCCAGACCCTGGACTGCCGGCGCCCCCGCGCCCTCGCCGGCCAGCCGCAGATGGCCGAAGAGCGGGATCCAGCCAAGCTGCCACTGCGTCCCGCGGCGGTCGCGTCGCTGCAGCAAGATCGGTCCCAGGCCGACGCGGAAGACCTCGACGCCGAGCCCGAGCAGGCGCGCCGCCAGGTAGTGGCCCAGGTTGTGCGCAACGACCACCAGGGAGAGCAGCAAGCTCCAGGCGGCGAGCAGCAGGAGGCTCAGGCTGATGATGCTCCACATGACGGCGGGCTCGGCTCGCGGGTCGGCAGGGGCCGGACGGCAGGCGCTCCTTGGTACTACAGCCCCGGAACCTATCGCGGAGAGGTTAACGCCTTGCGCCGTCGCGCCGAGCGTCAGCGTGACGCCATCGCCGTCCGGCCCTCGCTATTGCCGGGCGCGTCGCTCCGGCGCCGCTCGCAGGTCCCCCGCAGACGCTCGGCGACCGCGTCCCGGCCGTGACGCAGCGCGTCGTCCAGGGGCGTGTTGCCCCAGCGGTCCCGCGGCTCGAGCGCGATCCCCTGGGCGATGAAGTATTCGACGACCTTCAGGTGGCCTTCCGCCGCCGCCAGGTGCAGCGGCGTGCGCAGGTCGTAGTCGGCGATGTCGAGCGGCACGCCCTTGGCGACCAAGCGGCAGATCGTGGTCAGGTCGCCGGCGCTGGCGGCCCAGATCAGCTCGGCCGTGGTGCTGGCCTCGGCCTGCAGGCGCTGGGCCAGCGGCGGCAGGTCGGCGTTGCCGGGCAGGCTCGGCGCGCCGCGGCGGGCGCCGGCGCCTTCCAGCAGCGCGATGACCTCGCGATGGCCCTGCAGATAGGCGTCGTCCAGCGGCGTGCCGCCCCAGCGGTCCTTCGGGCTGAGGTCGACGCCAGCGGGGCTGCGCGCCTGCTCCCGGACGTAGAAGCCGACCACCTCGGCCTGGTTCTCCGCCGCCGCCAGGTGCAGCGGCGTGCGCAGGTCGTAGTCGGCGCAGCCCAGCTCGGCGCCGCGCAGGAGCTGGTCCTGGATCGCGCCCAGGTCGCCCTTGCTGGCCGCCCAGATCAGCTCGTTGACCCGGGTCGCCTGGCGGCGCGTGCCGCTGATCCGCGGGTCCTTCTTGGCCGAGGCGTCGGTCAGGGTGTCGTAGTTGTGGAAGTTGAAGGTCTCGACCAGGCGGCGGCAGAACTCGACGCCGCGCACGCTGTTGCCGTGGGCGTCCAGGCGCGGCGACCACGTGCAGAGCCCCATGACGTTGGGAATCACGATCATGATCCCGCCGCAGACCCCGCTCTTGGCCGGCAGGCCGATGGTGAAGGCGAACTCGCCGGAGAAGTCGTACATGCCGCAGGAGGACATCATCGCCAGGCAGCGCTGCACGGTCTCGGTCCGGAAGACGCGGACGCCGCTGATCGGGCAGATCCCGCCGTTGGCCAGGGTCGCGGCCACGACCGACATCATCTCCGCGTTCATCTCGATGGCGCAGCACTGGAAGTAGAAGTCGAGCACGTCCTGCAGCTCTGCGTCTTCCGGAAAGGCGTCCTTTTCGCGCATGAAGTAGGCCAGCGCGAAGTTGCGGTCGGCGGTCTGCCGCTCCGAGAGGTAAACCGGCGTGGAGAAGCGCGGCTTCTCGCCGCCGCAGAGCGCCTGCCAGCAGGCCATGACGGCGTCGAAGCGGGCGCCCGCCCAGCCCCGGGCGTCGAGCCCGCCCTGTCCGGCCAGGCGGCGCTTCTCCCGCAGGCTGATCAGGGCGCTGCTCATGATCGCGCCGGCGTTGATCATGGGATTGTGCGGCCGGTTTTGCTTGTCGAGGGTCAGCTCGTTGAAGCAGGCGCCGCTCGGCTCGTGGCCGATGTAGGCATGGACCTCGGCCGCGCCGTGCTCCTCCAGCGCCAGGCAGTAGTTGATCGGCTTGCAGGTCGACTGCAGCGAAAAGAAGGTCCCGGAGTCGCCGAAGGCGGCACGCTGGCCGTCGACCGTGCAGATGCCGACGCCGAAGCGGTCGAGCTCGGGCCCCTTCAGGTCGAGCTGCGGGATGTAGTCGGCGGCCTTGCCGCTGCGGTTTGCCGCCGTTGCGGCGTGGATCCGCTCGATCTCCCGGCAGAAGTCGGTGAAGTCCGGGATCACCATCTGGCCCTGCAGCGCGCGTTCGATCAGCAGGATGTTGTGGCGGATCGCGGTGCAGAAGCTCTCCTGGGGGATCGCCGGTTCCGGCGCCTCCTCGCGCTGTGCGTCCTGCTCCCGCCGATGGGCCTCGAGGGCCAGCATGCTCTCGCGCAGCCGCAGGTCGTCCGGGCTCAGGCCGACCTGGACCAGCATCTTCTCCAGGTCGCTGCACAGCACCCGGTCGTCGTTGTCCAGGTCCAGCGACTTGAATAGGCGGACCTCCCGCTGATCGAGGCCCTGGGCCGCGCCGGCGCTCTGCGAAGCCGCGGCGACGATCGAAAGCGAGCCGGACTTGCGCGGCGCCTTGGTGCTGCGCCCGGACCTCTCGCTCTGACGGGGGTTCTTGCGCGTGGACATGGCAAATCTCCGAAAGAGTGGCCTGGAAGGGCCGCACGGCGGCGCTTCACGTCTTGCCTAGCGATTTAGGGGACCGCCGTTTCAGGGCGATGTCTCGGCTTGGACTTTAGTGTTGCAGTTGTGTCAGCCGCGAAGTTCGCCGCTCGATGCAACGGAAGGCGCCCTCCCCCGCGGGAGGGGGAGGGCGTTCCGGCGGCGACGTTTTCCCGTCGCCTCGGCGCCTCGAAGGGCTTTCAGGAGTTCGAGGGCGCCGCCGAGAATTCGGGATAGGCCCGCATGCCGGTCTCCACCTCGTCGACGCCGAGGGCCTCGCCGACCTCGGTCAGGCGCAGCCGCACGGTCACCTTGAGGGCGAGCCAGACCAGGGTGCTGAGGCTCGAGACGAAGACCCCGACCGCGGCGATGCCCAGGGCCTGTGTCGCCAGGCTGGCGTCCGGATTGGTGAAGGTCACCGCCAGGGTGCCCCAGATGCCGGCCACGAGATGGACCGGGATCGCGCCCACCACGTCGTCGATCCGGAAGCGGTCGAGCAGCGGCGTGCAGGCCACGACCAGGCCGCCGCCGACCGCGCCGATCAGGCAGGCGGCGCCGACGCTCGCGGTATCCGGGCCGGCGGTGATGCTGACGAGGCCGGCCAGGGCGCCGTTGAGCGCCATGGTCAGGTCGACCCGTCCGGTAGTCAGCTGGTTCAGGCCCATCGCCGCCATCACGCCGCAGGCCGAGGCCATGGTGGTGTTGACGTAGATGTTGGAGACGGCGACGGCGTCCGCGGCCGAGCCCAGGGCGAGCTGCGAGCCGCCGTTGAAGCCGAGCCAGCCGAGCCAGAGGATGAAGGTCCCCAGGGTCGCCAGCGGCAGCGAGGAGCCCGGCATGGGCATCACCTTGCCGTCGGGGCCGTAGCGCCCGCGCCGCGCGCCGACGATGATCGCGCCGCAGAGCGCGGCCCAGCCGCCGACCGAGTGGACCAGGGTCGAGCCGGCGAAGTCGACGAAGCCGAGCTCGGCCAGCCAGCCTCCGCCCCAGTGCCAGGCGCCCTGGATCGGGTAGATCACGGCGGTCAGCACGACCACGAAGCCGAGGAAGGGCCAGAGCTTGACCCGCTCGGCCAGGGCGCCGGAGACGATCGAGGCGGCCGTGGCGACGAAGACCATCTGGAAGAACCAGTCCGAGGCGGCGGCGTAGCCGGCGCTGTAGTCGCCGGCCAGGGCGGCCGTGTCGTCGGCCTGCCAGACCGCGAGCGAGCCCAGGAATCCGCCGTCGACGCCCTGGTACATCAAATTGTAGCCGACCAGGTAGAAGGCGATCCCGGCGATCGAGAAGAGGGCGATGTTCTTCAGCAGGATCGTGGTCACGCTCTTGGTCCGGACCAGGCCCGACTCCAGCATGGCGAAGCCGGCCGCCATCCAGAGTACGAGGAAGCCGTGCACCAGGAAGGACAGGGTGTTGAACACGTAGGCCGTTTCCTCCGAGACCGCGGCCTGGGCTGGCGTCGAAACGGCGACCAGGGCGAGCCCGGCCATGAGACCGCCACCCAGGCCGAGCCCGCGGTGCCCCTGCGGGCGGCGTAGTTTGCAAGACATCGAATTGCTCCAATAGACAAAGGTGAACTGCGCAGGGCTGGCCGGAGTTTGGCCCCGCTGCGCCGTCTGCCTTACCTAGGGGCCGGGGATTTCAGGACGATGTCCCGCCGCAAGAGAAGGGTTTCAATTGTAAACGCCGATCACGCCGCCGGCGGCGGTAAGGCAACGAAGAGGACCCGCCGGCGGAGAGGCCGGCGGGTCCGGGTGCAGCGGGTCTATCCGAAGGCAGCTGCGGTCAGGCGCTGTAGTACATCTGGAACTCGACCGGATGCGGGGCCTGCTCGAAGGTCAGGATCTCGTCCCACTTGAGCTCGCTGTAGGCCGCGATCTGGTCCCGGTTGAAGACATCGCCCTCGAGCAGGAAGTCGTGGTCCTTCTCCAGGGCCGTGACCGCCTGGCGCAGCGAGCCGCAGACCGTCGGCACGCCGGCCAGATCCTCGGGCGGCAGGTCGTAGAGGTTCTTGTCCATCGGATCGCCGGGATCGATCTTGTTCCTGATCCCGTCCAGGCCGGCCATGAGCATGGCCGCGAAGGCCAGGTAGGGATTGGCGGTCGCGTCGGGAAAGCGCACCTCGATGCGCCGCGAGCTCGGGCTCGAGCCGTAGGGGATGCGGCAGGAGGCCGAGCGGTTGCGCGCCGAATAGGCCAGCAGCACCGGCGCCTCGAAGCCCGGCACCAACCGCTTGTAGCTGTTGGTGGTCGGGTTGGTGAAGGCGTTCAGGGTCCGCGCGTGGCGGATGATGCCGCCGATGTAGTGCAGCGCGTTCTCCGAAAGGCCGGCGTAGTCGTTGCCGGCGAAGACCGGCGTCCCGTTGTGCCAGATCGACTGGTGCGTGTGCATGCCCGAGCCATTGTCCGCGGCCACCGGCTTGGGCATGAAGGTCGCCGACTTGCCGTGGGTATGGGCGACGTTTTGGACGCAGTACTTGTAGATCTGGAGGTTGTCGGCACAGCGCACCAGGGTGTCGTAGCGCAGCCCGAGCTCGTGCTGCGAGGGGGCGACCTCGTGGTGGTGCTTCTCGATGGTCAAGCCCATGGCCAGCATGGTGTCGACCATCTCGGCGCGCAAGTCGGCGCCGGAATCCACCGGCGGGACCGGGAAGTAGCCGCCCTTGATGGTCGGCCGGTGGCCCCGGTTGCCGCTGTCGAAGGCCTCGCCCGAGACATAGGGGCCCTCTTCCGAGGAGAAGCGGAAGAAGCTGTGGTTCATGTCGTTGCCGTAGCGGACGTCGTCGAAGACGAAGAACTCGGCCTCCGGTCCGAAGACGGCGCGGTCGCCGACGCCCAGCGCGCGCAGGTAGGCCTCGGCCTTGCGCGCCGTGGAGCGGGGATCGCGGCCGTAGGCCTGGCCGGTCCCGGGCTCCAGGACGTCGCAGATCAGGATCAGCTGCGGCTGGGCTGAGATCGGATCGAGGACCGCGGTGGACAGGTCGGGCTTGAGCAGCATGTCGGACTCGTTGATCGCCTTCCAGCCGGCGATCGAGGAGCCGTCGAACATAACCCCGACCTTCAGCGCCTCCTCGTCCACGGCCTCGGCGCAGATGGCCAGGTGCTGCCACTTGCCGCGGGGGTCGGTGAAGCGGTAGTCGACGTAGCGGATCCCCTTCGCCTTGATCATCTGGAGAATCTTCTCGGGCTTTGACATCTCGTGCTTCCTTTGTCTGACAGGTCGAACGCGGCGACCACGGGGTCGAACCCCGCGCTTGCTGTCGAGACTTAGGCGGCGAGTTTTTCCGGAGGATGTCGCGCGGCCCGGAAAAGGGTTTCCTTTGTATCCTGCGGGGCCGGCCTTTCCGAAACAGGGGACGCTAACCGCGGCTGCAGGGGGATGGCAGTCCGCATCCCGGGCGCGTACTGGCCTGAAGCCCGTGCATTTTGAAGCCGTTGCCGTCGAATTCGGAGCTCTTGAAGGCCGCAGCGTCCATCGACGTGCCCGTACTCAATGGTTGCTGGGTTCTCGGATAAAGGATCAAGATCCTGGCCGCTTGTGTCTCCTGCGGCTGAAGAAGGCCTATACGGTCTTCGCCATCATCGGCCTTACGGTCTTGTTGATATCTGCAGCGCTTTCGATCTTCGCCTTGGACAGATCGTGCGAGGCCTGGAGGTTCATCCAGAACTCGGGCGTGGTGCCGAAGAACCGGGCAAGCCGCAGCGCCGTGTCGGGGGTGACGTTCCGCCTGCCGTGCAGAATGGTCGTCACACGGTTCGCCGGCACGCCGATGGCCTGGGCGAGCTTGTTGGCGCTCATGCCGAGCGGCACAAGGAACTCCTCCTTGAGAACTTCGCCGGGGTGCGTCGTGATCCTGTTGTCTGGCGTCCTGAGCATGTTCAACCTCAATGGTAGTCGACGATTCCGACATTGTAGGCGTCGTGCTCCGCCCACTCGAAGCACACGCGCCACTGCCTGTTGATCCGGATCGACCATTGGCCGGCCCGATCCCCGGCCAGGGCCTCAAGGCGGTTTCCGGGCGGCGCGCGAAGGTCTTCGATCTCGTAGGCGGCGTTGACCATATCGAGCTTCCGCCTGGCGACCGACGCGAAAGGCCTGAACTGGCGGACATCCTGACCGTTCCAGAAGGCCTCGGTGCGTCGGTCCTTGAAGCTCCTGATCATGCAGCAAATGTATTTCTTATATGCTTTACGTCAAGCATAAAAACTATACAGTCCAGGTTCTGTCGGGTCGACGGCAGCAACAGGGTCGGAACGGTGATGGTGAGCAGCTTCCGGCTATGCCCGTGATGCCGAGCCGTCTCTGTCCAGGCTTGTCGAGGAGTGAAGCACGATCTCTCTGAACGGTGCCGGTCCGACTGGGAGGCAATCAGACGTGCCAGGCCATCAGCTTGCGGGGGCTGTAGATGTAGCCGGCGCCGCGGACCGTCTTGATGATCTGCGGCTTCCCCGGGTCCTCCTCGATCTTGCGGCGGATCCGGACGATGCGGATGTCGATGCTGCGGTCGAAGGGCTCCCAGCTCCGGTGGTGCGCCATGTCGAGCAGCTGGTCCCGGCTGAGGACCCGGTTGGGGTGCTCGGCGAAGGCCTTGAGCAGGTCGTACTCCATGCTGGTCAGCGGGATCTCCCGGCCCTCGGCGTCGAAGAGCTTGTGAGAGTCGAGGTTGAGCCGGCAGTTGCCGAAGGGCACCTCGTTGGGCGGCCGCGGCGCCGCCTCCGGCCGGGCCTCGCCCCGGCCGTGCAGCCGCCGGGCGACGGCCTTGACCCGGGCCAGCAGCTCGCGCAGGTCGACCGGTTTGGCCAGGTAGTCGTCGGCCCCGACCTCCAGACCGACGACCCGGTCGACCACTTCGCCCGCCGCGGTCAGCATGATGATGCCGACCGCGGTCTTGTCGCGCAGGAAGCGGGCCAGGGACAGCCCGTCCTCGCCCGGCATGGAGATGTCGAGAAGCACAAGGTCGACCCGGGTCTCCTCGATCGCGCGGCGCAGGGCACTGCCGTCCTCCGCGGTGGAGACGTCGAAGCCCCGCAGCGTCAGGTACTCCTGAAGCATGTCTCGGATCTCGGGCTCGTCGTCGACGACGAGGATGTGGATGCGGCGATCCATCGGGTCACGTCCTTCTTCAAGTCGCTGTCGGTCGGTCCGGGGGCACCTCGTTCCAGCTGTTGGCTGCGGCGCGCGCGCCGCGAGACTTGTCATGTGGTTCAGGTCCCGCCCTCCGTTTCGGCGAGCACCTTGTCGATGAGCTCATGCACCTCCAGGGGCGCGAAGGGCTTCTGCACGTAGGGCCGCCCGCTTTCCTTCAGGAACTCGCTGACCTTCGGGCTGAAGGTATCGCCGGTGATGAAGGCGACCCGCCGCAGCAGCGAGGGGCTGAGCTCCATCAGCTTGGCGAAGAGCCGGGGGCCGTCCATGTTCGGCATCCGCAGATCGCTGAGGATCACGTCGAAGCCGTGGCGGGACAGCAGCTCCAGCGCCCGCTGGCCGGACTCGGCGGTGCGGACCTCGTGGCCTTCGGCGACCAGGATGTCGCTCAGCATCCGGGTGACATCCTTCTCGTCGTCGATCACCAGCACCCGGCAGGAGCGGCTGCGGAGTCTCCTGGCGCGGCGCTCCGGCAGGGGCGACTCCTGCGCCGGGGCGACGGGCAGGGACAGGGTGAACACGGCGCCGGCGCCCGGCTTGCTGTCCACCGTGATCTCGCCGTGCAGGGACTCGACGATGCGGTGGCAGACCGCCAGGCCGATCCCGGTCCCGGCGCCGACCTCCTTGGTGGTGAAGAAGGGCTCGAAGATGCGCGAGCGGATCTCCGGCGGGATGCCGGGCCCGGAATCCCGCAGCGAGAGCCTCACCAGGCCCCGCCGGCGGTCGCAGGACGAGGCGATCACCAGGCGCCGCGGGCCGTCCGTGGCCGACATGGCCTGCTGGGCGTTGACGATCAGGTTGGTGACGACCTGGTTCAGCTGATCGGCGTCGGCCCAGACCGGCGGCAGGTCGGGCGCGAGCTCGAGGGTGACGTCGATGCCCGAGGTGCGCAGCGAGTAGCCGGTGACCTCGAGGGTCGACTCGACGATCTCGGTGACGTCGACGGCGGTTCGTTCCGAGGCCTGCTGCCGGGCCATGGCCAGGAAGGTCTTGACGATCCGCGAGCAACGGTCAGCCGCCTTGCCGATCTTGGCCGCCCGCGCGGCGATCTTGGGGTCGCGCGCGGTCTCCTTCATCAGCAGCGCCTGGCCGACCACGACCGACAAGGGATTGTTCAGCTCGTGGGCCACGCCGGCCAGCAGCGAGCCGAGGGCGCCCAGCTTCTCGCTCTGGTGCAGGGCATCGCGGTTCTGCGCGATCTCGGCCTCGACGGCGCGCCGCTCGGTCAGGTCCACCGGACAGCAGACCACGACCTTCTCGCCCTTGTAGTCGATCAGGCGGCCCGAGAGCTCGGCCCAGAAGGTCGAGCCGTCGGTCCGGGCCAGCTCGGCCTCGAAGATCTCGACCTGGCCGCTGCGCCGCAGACGCGCGATGTAGTCCTGACGGTCCTGCGGGTTGGTGTAGAAGGACTGCGCGCGGGCCTGCATCGACTCCGCGCCGTCGCGGCCGAGCAGCGCCTGGAAGGCCGGGCTCTCGTAGAGGATCTCGCCCTCCTCGGCGGTGGCCATGATGATCGGCAGCGGGCAGGCTTCGACCACCTTGCGGATCAGGGCCTCGCTTTCCAGCAGCGCGAGCTCGGCCTCCTTCTGGGCGGTGACGTCCCTGCGCACGCCGACGCAGCCGCCCTGGCGGGTCCTGCGCGTCGAGCTGCGGAACCAGCGGCCGTCCGACTGCTGGAAGACCTTGTCGTTCTTTTCGTTGTCCCGCTGCGCCTTCTGTTCCTCGAGCCATCGGTCGACTCCGCCGTCCGCGGCGACGTACTGCCCGCGCTCGGCGCCGATGCGGATCAGGTCCTCCCAGGCCAGGCCCGGACGCAGGACGTCGGCGCAGGCCTCGTTGAACTCGCGGTAGCGGGTGTTGCACATCACCAGGCGGTCGTCCTCGTCGTAGAGCGCGAAGCCCTCCGACAGGGACTCGATGGCATCCTCCAGGACCTCGCGCGCCCGGCGCAGCTCGGCCTCCCGCTCCTTGCGCTCGGTCAGATCGACCAGGCTGGTGACGCAGACCCTCTGGTCCTGGTAGACGATGACCCGCGAGGACAGAGCGGCCCAGAAGACCGTGCCGTCGGCGCGCCTGAGGCGCGTCTCGTAGCCGTCGACCCGGCCGTCCGTCTTGAGGATCTCGACCAGGCGCTCGCGATCCGCCGCGTCGACGTAGTCGTCGCTGGTGCAGCGCGGCTCGACCGCCGGCCAGGAATGGCCGACCAGGGTGGTCGCCGCCGGGCTCTCGTAGAGGATCTGCCAGGTCTCCAGGTCGGCGACCCGGACCGGCATGGGGCTGCCCTCGACGATCGCGCGGAACTGCGCCTCGCTGCGCCGCAGGGACTCCTCGGCCTGCTTCAGCTTGGTGATGTCGCTGCGCACGAAGACCCGGCCGCCGTCGCCGGTCGGATGGCTGGTGATCTGGACCCAGTCGCCGTTGAGGCGCTGCGCTTCGATCGGCCCGTCCTCTGGGTCCAGAATGCGGTCCAGGGCCCGCGCCACACCCTCTTCCGTGTTGTCGACCGCCGCGCCGGCCCAGGACTTCATCTGTGCCAATGCGAGGCGGTGGTTATCGCGCATCGAGGTCGCGATCATCGCCAGGGGATCGCGTTCGTAGAGTTCGGCGTAGGCGGTGTTGCAGAGGACGAGGCGCCCGGCGGCGTCGTAGATGCCAATGCCGTTGGGGATGCTCTCGACCGCGTCGTGCAGCAGTTGGGACAACCTCTGCCGCTCCTCCGAGAGGATCCGGCGCTCCAGCCGGGAATCGACGCGCTCGGTGATGTCCCAGAGTTCGGCCACGAAGAGCCGGGTGGTCTCCAGGGGGACCTCGCGCACCTGCATCTCGATCGGAAAGCGGCTGCCGTCGTCGCGCAGGGCCTCGGTCTCGACCAGGCCGCTCTGGACCCAGGCCTCGCCGATCTCACCGAAGTGCTTCGCGGCGTCGCGCTGCCATTCCCGCTTTGCCTCGGGCATGATCAGGGCGACCAGGGACTCGCCGATCACGTCGTCGCGCTCTCGGCCGAAGGTCCGCTCGGCGACCGGGTTGAACTCGACGATCTTGCCGGCCTCGTCGGCCACGATGATGGCGTCCAGGGCGGCATCGAGGATCGCCGCCCGCAGGACCTTGGCGTCCTCAAGCCGCCGCTCGGCCTGCTTCTCCCGTCCGATCGGGGTCATGCAGCCGACGAAACCGGCGCCCTTGCCATTCTCGCGGCCGAGCTCGTCGCGGACCCATCGATAGCCGCCGTCGCGATCCCGGAAGCGGTATTCCAAGGCTGCCCGGCCCCGGTTGCGCAGGCTGAGGATCGCCTCGCGGTAGCGCGGCCGGTCGTCGGGATGGATTTGCGCCTCGGCGAAGCCGGGATCCGTCAGGAAGGCGCCGGCCGGGTGGCCGGTGATCGCCTCGACGCTGTCGCTGACGAAGGAGACCTCGAGACCCTCCTCCAGACGGCCGGCGTAGAAAACGACCGGCGAGCGGGTGACCGCGAAGTCAAGGACCGCGGCGGGGATCTCTCCTTCCTCCGGGCCGTCGTCCGGAAGGTCTCGGCTCTTGGCGGGTTCGACCATCTGCATATCGGAACCTCCACATCGCCCCGCCCCGGTGCGGCGGGGCAGCGTGTGTCACGGGAGATCGGCAATCGGGAGGCGAATTCGGTCTAGCCCAGGTTGTGCGGCGAGGCAAGACAATCCGCTGTGACGGGCCGGACGGCTTCGAGCGGTCGTGCGCCGGCGCCCGAACATCGGCTTCGATGCCAGGCGCCGTGCGCGGCAGGTTCGGGTCGGATCGGTCATCGCCGCTCAGCGGTCCCAGTAGGGCGGCAGCTGCCGGCGGCGCGCCTCGAGATCATGGGCCAGGCCCGCGATCTCGGACCGGTTGACCCCAATGTCCTTGAGGACGTGGTCGTCCAGGCGGGACAACTCGTCGATCGTCCGGTTGACCCGCCGCCAGGCCAGGGCGGCGTCGAGCAGGCGGTGTAGATGCCTGTGCCCGTAGGCGACGGCGGATAGGATGTCGTCCGCCACGTAGCTCAAGGGGTTGGAGGGCTCCGAGTGGCGCCCGCTCGCCGGCCTCAAGGCGAGGCGACGGCCGATCAGTCGGTCCTCGGGTAGGTACGACATGGTAGAGGCTCCTTCTCAAATCGCGGCGCCGGCCGGGACCTCCGGGTCCGGGCCTGCGCCGCTGTTCGAGGGATTTAGGGACCGGGTGTTTCGGGGTGATAACGCGCGGTCGGCTTTTTTGTAACAGTTGTTTCAGGCGCTCGGCCGGCTTCCCGGCCGCGATGGGACCGCCTGCGTCAGGCCAGGCCGAGGTCAGCGGCGTTGACGACCAGCCGGCCGTCCAGGCGCCCTTCGAAGAAATCGAGGATGTTATGCATGGCCGCGACGGACATGCGTGATGCGCTCTCCCGCGACAGGCCGGCGGCGTGGGGCGTCAGCACTAGGCGGTCCTCGGCCAGGACCGGCGTTTCCGCCGGCGGCGGCTCGGCCTTGAAGACGTCGAGGCCGGCGGCGGCCAGGCGCCCGGAGCCGACGGCCGCCAGGAGGGCCGCCTCGTCGACCAGGGTGCCGCGGGCGGTGTTGATCAGGATCGCCTCCTCCGGCAGCAGCGCCAGCTCCGCCGCGCCGATCAGCGGCGCGTCGCCGGTCTTGGGCAGGTGCAGGGTCAGGAACTGGGCCCGCTTCAAGCCATCGGCCAGATCGACGGCCGGCGTGGCGCCCGCCGCCGCGATGTCTTCCGCCGGGACAAAGGGATCGTGGACCAGGACCCGCATCTCGAAGGCCTGGCAGAGACGCGTGACCCGCCGGCCGATGCGCCCGAAGCCGACGACCAGAAGGGTCTTGCCGTTCAGCTCGCAGGGTTCCAACGCCTCCCGATAGGTCCAGTTGCCGGCGCGCGTCGCCCGGTCGGCGCGGATCAGGCGCTTAGCTGCGGCCAGCATCAGGGTCAGGGTCTGCTCCGCTACCGACTGCGCATTGACGTCGCCGACCACGGTCAGCGGAATGCCGCGGGCCGTCAGCGCGGCCACGTCGATCGCGTCGTAGCCCACGCCGTGGCGCGAGACGATCTTCAGGCGCGGCGCGGTGGCCAGGATCTCGGCGGTCAGGGGCTGGGTGCGCAGCAGCAGCGCGTCGGCGTCCGGCAGGCGGTCCAGGTAGGCGGTCTCGCCGATGGACTCGATGTAGTCGGAGGTGACACCGGCCGCGCCCTCGAGCAGGGCCAGGCCGTCGGGGTGAATCTTACCGGCGATCAGGACATGCGGCATTTCAATAGCCCGGTTTGGCACCGCTTTCCGCCGGCGCGGCCGTCTCGCCCAGGCGCTCGCGCATCTGCGCTACCTGGGCGGCGCAGGCACCGGCCAGCAGCCGGACGTCGTTGGACAGGGTGACTAGGTCATAGCCCCAGCCGATCGCCCGGGCCGCATAGTCCGGGCTGCCGCAGTGCAGGCCGGCGCGGATTCCGGCCGTCTTGCAGGCCTGGGCGATCTTCTGGATGGCCTCGATCATCTCCGGTTCCTCGCGGTCGAAGCCGGGCGCCAGGCGGCCCTCGGTGAGCCCCAAGGTCAGGTCGGCGGGCCCGACATAGACCGCGTCTAGGCCGGGGGTGGCGACGATCTCCTCCAGGTTCGCCATGGCCTCGGCCGTCTCGACCATGGCGAAGCAGAGAACCTCGTCGTTGGACTCTCCCCCGTAGTTGGCCCCGGCGGAGAAGTTGGCCCGGGTCGGGCCAAAGGACCGCGTGCCCAAGGGCGGATAGCGCATGTAAGAGACCAGCCGCGCCGCGTCGGCGCCCGAGTTGACCATGGGGCAGATGATGCCGTAGGCGCCCGCGTCCAGCGCCTTCATGATCGCGCCCGGATCCAGCCAGGGCACCCGCACCAGGGGCGTGGTGCCGCGCGCGCCCAGGGCCTGCAGCATGCCCACAGCGGCCTGGTAGTCGACCACGCCGTGCTGGATGTCGACCGTCAGGCTGTCGTAGCCGGCCGCGGCCATGATCTCGGCGGAGAAGGGGCTGGCGATCGACAGCCAGCCGTTGACCACCGGGCGGCCCTCGGCCCAGATGCGCTTGATGGCGTTCGGTGTCATGCGCTGCCCTTTCACTTTGTGCCCGTCGCTCCGAGCGATTGCTCAGCCGACCTCGTCGACCCGGACCAGGCGTTTTTCCGCGACCGACTTGTAGGCGGCCTCGGCCAGCAGGAGCGCCCGGCGGCCGTCCTCGAAACCGACCTGCGGCGGCCGCCCCGCCCGGACCGCTTCGACGAAGGAGTCGATCTCGGCGTTGAAGCTCTCCTGATAGCGCTCGATGAAGAAAAAGAGATAGGGCGCCGCCGACTCCACCGTCTCGGCGCCGAAGCGGCGCATCTCGTGCGGCTTGCGGTTGTTCGACTGGATCATGCCCTTGCGGCCCAAGAGCTCGACCCGCTGGTCGTAGCCGTAGACCGCCGTGCGGGAGCCGTTGATGTGGCACATCTTCCCGTCGGCGCAGCGCAGGATGATCATGGCCGTATCGACCTCGTCCAGCTCGGCGCCCAGTTCCGGGTCGATGAGCGCGCCGGCGACGGCGAAGACCTCCTCAGGCTCGTCGTCGAGCATGTAGCGCGCCAGGTCGAAGTCGTGGATGGTCATGTCGCGCAGCAGGCCGCCGGCCGCTTCCAGGTAGGCCCGCGGCGGGATCTCGGGGTCGCGCGAGGTGATGATCACCTGGTGCAGGTCGCCGATCTCCCCGGCCCGCACGGCCGCCCGCGCGGCGCGGTGGCCGGGGTCGAAGCGGCGGTTGAAGCCGATCTGGATCGGCACGTCGTAGTCCGCGATGGCCGCGGCGCAGCGGTTCACCCGCTCGATGTTGATGTCGATCGGCTTCTCGCAAAGGATCGCCTTGCCGGCCTTGGCCGCGGCCTCGATCAGGTCGGCGTGGGTGTCCGTGGCCGTGGCGATCAGCACCGCGTCGATCCCGCCGCTGGCCAGCAGGTCCTCAAGGGAGTCGGCGGCGGCGACGTCCAGCTCCGCCGCGACGGCCTCGGCCGCGGGTCGGTGGACGTCGAAAACGGCGCTCAGGCGCGCCGTCTCGTGGCGCGCGATGTTGCGGGCGTGCATGGCACCGATCCGCCCGCAGCCCAGAACCGCCAAGTTTACCATTTGTCCAAGCCCTCACCCGAGATCCCGACCTCTGACATCCCTCATCTCCGTGTCACAACTTGCAGAGATCATTTCAAAATTCGAAGGCTGTCAATTATCATTCTCTGGCCCTTCGGGGCCAAGAAACATCAAGGAAAGACGGGGCGAGCAGGATGAGGACGGACACGATCAGACTGACCATGGCGCAAGCCGTGGTCCGCTACCTCTGCGCGCAAGAGACCGAGATCGACGGCCAGCGGGTGCCGCTCTTCGCGGGCGTCTTCGGCATCTTCGGCCACGGCAACGTCACCTGCCTGGCGGAGGCTCTGGAGGCCGTGCAGGACCGGCTACCAACCTGGCGCGGCCAGAACGAGCAGTCCATGACCCTGGCGGCGATCGCCTATGCCAAGGCCAAGAAGCGGCGCCAGCTGATGGTCGCGACCTCCTCGATCGGACCGGGCGCCACCAACATGGTGACGGCGGCGGGGGTGGCCATGTCGAACCGCCTGCCGGTGCTGCTCCTCTCGGGCGACGTCTTCGCCAACCGGCGCCCCGACCCGGTGCTGCAGCAGGTCGAGCACTTCGGCAACCCCACCGTGTCGGTGAACGACGCCTTCAAGCCGGTCACCCGCTACTGGGACCGGATCACCCATCCGGAACAGATCATCGCCTCGCTGCCCCAGGCGGTCGCCGTGATGCTCGATCCGGCCGACTGCGGGCCGGCCTTCATCGGGCTCTGCCAGGACACCCAGGAGATCGCCTTCGACTATCCCGCCGCCTTCTTCGAGACCCGGGTTCACAAGGTGCCGCGGCCGCGGCCGGACCGCGAGCGGGTGGCCGAGGCGGCCGAGATCCTGCGCGGCGCGAAGAAGCCGCTGGTCATCGCCGGCGGCGGCCTGCGCTATTCCGGCGCCGAAGCGCGTCTGACCGCCTTCGCCGCCGTGCACGGCCTGCCGGTCGCCGAGACCATCGCCGGCAAGGGCAGCCTGGTCCACGACGACCCGGCTCATGTCGGCCCGATGGGCGTGATCGGCTCCGCCTCCGCCAACGCCCTGGCCGAGGAGGCCGACGTGGTGCTGGCCATCGGCACCCGGCTGCAGGACTTCACGACCGGCTCCTGGAGCGCCTTCCGGCCCGATGCCCGCTTCGTCTCGATCAACGCGGCGCGCTTCGACGCGGTCAAGCACCGGGCCCTGCCGGTGGTCGGCGACGCCCTGGAGACCCTGGAGGAGCTGGGCGCGGCGCTGGGCGACTGGTCGGCCGACGCCGGTTGGATGCAGAAGGGCCGCGACGCCTTCGCGGCCTGGAACGCCCTGCTCGACGACCGCCAGGCGCCGACCAACGCGCCGGTGCCGACCTACGCCCAGGTGGTCGGCGCGGTCAATCGCAAGGCCGGCGCGCGCGACCTGATGGTGGCCGCGGCCGGCGGCCTGCCGGGCGAGGTCAGCAAGGGTTGGAAGGTCAAGTCTCCGGGCACCTTCGACTGCGAGTTCGGGTTCTCCTGCATGGGCTACGAGATCGCCGGCGGCTGGGGCGCGGCCATGGCCGACGACAGCCGCGACACCCTCGTCCTGACCGGCGATGGCTCCTACCTGATGATGAACTCGGACATCTATTCCACGGTCCTGACCGGCCACAAGATGATCGTCGTGGTCTGCGACAACGGCGGCTTCGCGGTCATCAACCGGCTGCAGAACTTCAAGGGCGGCGCCTCCTTCAACAACCTGATCAAGGACTGCCGGGTCAAGGCGCCCTTCGCCGTGGACTTCGTCAAGCACGCGGAATCCATGGGCGCCCTGGCGCGCAAGGTGGAAAGCATCGCGGACCTGGAGCAGGCCCTCGACTGGGCCAAGGGCAACGACCGCACCACGGTCATCTCGATCGTCACCGACGGCTTCGACTGGACGCCGGGCGACGCCTGGTGGGACGTCGGCGTGCCCGAGACCAGCGAGCGCAAGGAAGTACAACAGGCGCGCGCCGATCACGTGGCCGGCCGCGGCAAGCAGCGGGTCGGTGTCTGAGCATGCAGGCGCGGCTCGCCATCGCCCCCATCGCCTGGTCCAACGACGACCTGCCCGAGCTGGGCGGGGACACGCCGTTGGAGACCTGTCTCAGCGAAAGCCGGGCGGCCGGCTTCTCGGGCGTGGAAACCGGCGGCAAGTTCCCCAAGACCAGCGCCGAGCTGGGCCCGATCCTGCGGGAACACGGCCTGAAGCTCGCCTCTGGCTGGTACTCGGGCACGCTGCTGGACCAGGAGCTGGCGGCGGAGAAGGACCAGGCCTGGGCGCAGCTCGAGCTCTTCCGCGACCTGGGCGCCGCCTGCATCGTCTACGGCGAGACCGCCGGCACGATCCAGAACAAACGCGACGTGCCCTTGCGCGGCCGTCGGCGCCTGTCCGACGACGAGATCGCCGACTACGGCCGCCGGCTGACGGCCTTCGCCGAGTTCTGTGCCGAGCAGGGCGTGCCGCTGGCCTTTCACCACCACATGGGCACGGCGATAGAGACGGAGCCCGAGGTCGACCTGCTGATGGCCAAGACCGGCGAGGCCGTCCAGCTGCTGTTCGACAGCGGCCACCTGCGCTTCGCCGGCGGCGACGGGCTGGCGGTGATCAAGAAGCACGGCGAGCGGATCCTGCACGTCCACATGAAGGACATTCGCGGCAAGGTCCTGGACGGCCTGGACTGGGAGTCCGACAGCTTCCTCGACGCCGTGCTGCGCGGAGTCTTCACCGTGCCCGGCGACGGCGACATCGACTTCGGCGCGGTCGTGCAGCGCCTGGCGGACGTGGGCTACGAGGGCTGGTTCGTGGTCGAGGCCGAGCAGGATCCCGTCCAGGCGCCGCCCTTCGAGTATGCCCAGATCGGCCAGCGCGCCCTGACGGCGGCGCTCGGGGCGGCCGGCTACCAGATCGTGGAGTAGGCCATGAGTGGGTTCGACGGAAAGATCGCGGTGGTCACGGGCGGGACCCAGGGCCTGGGCGCGGCCATCGCAAGGCTGCTGGCGGAACGCGGCGCGGCCGGCCTGGTCACCTGCGGACGCAACGCCGAGAAGGGCAGCGCCGTTGCGGAAGCGATCACCGCGGACACCGGCTGCAACGTGCGTTTCCTGCGCGCCGACCTGGCCCGGGTCGAAGACTGCCGCGAGGTCGTCGCCGCCGCCGACGCGGCCTTCGGCCGGCTCGACGCCCTGGTCAATGCGGCGGCCATCACCGACCGGGGCACGATCCTCGACACCTCGCCCGAGCTCTTCGACCGGATGTTCGCCGTCAACGTGCGCGCGCCCTTCTTCCTGATGCAGGAGGCCGCCAAGCTGATGCGCCGCGACAGGGTGGAGGGAGCGATGGTCAACATCGCCTCCATGTCGTCCAAGGCCGGCCAGCCCTTCATCGCAGCCTACTGCGCCTCCAAGGGCGCGCTGGCGACGCTGACCCGCAACACCGCCTACGCCCTGATGCGCGACCGGATCCGGGTCAACGGTCTGAACATCGGCTGGATGGCCTCGGAGGGCGAGGACCGGATCCAACGCGAATACCACGGTGCGGCCGACGACTGGCTAGAAAAGGCTGCCGCCGCCCAGCCCTTCGGCCGCCTGATCGACCCGGACGAGGTGGCCCGGGCGGTGGCTTTCCTGGTCAGCGAAGAGTCCGGGCTGATGACCGGGTCCATGGTCGACTACGACCAGTCGATCTGGGGCGCCTACGAAGCGCCGCCCCAGCCCGAGGCGCCGCTCTAGGGGATGGCGGGATTTGGTGAGGAGGCGGGAAACGTGCAAGAATTCCAGGGAATGCAGGCTGGGCGAGCGCCATCGTGAAGGCGTGACCGACCCGCGCGGCAAACAAGCGCGGGCGACGTAAAGGGAGGACGAACGGGTATGCCCGTTCTTGAACTGCGCAGCATTTCCAAGAACTTCGGGGCGATCCAGGCGCTGACCGAGGTGGATCTGACCATCGACAGCGGCGAGGTCGTCGGCCTGATGGGCGACAACGGTGCCGGCAAGTCGACCCTGGTCAAGGTGATCGCCGGCAACTTCCCGCCGAGTTCGGGCGAGATGCGGCTGGACGGCGACCAGGTGCGCTTCAGCAAGCCCGTGGAGGCGCGCCAGAAGGGCATCGAGGTCGTCTACCAGGACCTGGCGCTCTGCGACAACCTGACTGCGGCGGCGAACGTCTTTCTCGGACGGGAGGAGAAGCGCGGCTTCGGACCCTTCCGCTACCTGGACCACGCGGCCATGTTCAAGCGCGCCGGCGAGCTCTTCAAGGAGCTGAAGTCCGAGACCCGCCCGCGCGACCAGGTCCGGCAGATGTCCGGCGGCCAGCGCCAGGCGGTGGCCATCGCGAGGACCCGGCTGAGCGATCCGAAGCTGGTGCTGATGGACGAGCCGACCGCAGCGATCAGCGTCCGCCAGGTGGCGGAGGTGCTGGACCTGATCCGCCGGTTGAAGGAGACCAACCACGCGGTCGTGCTGATCAGCCACCGCATGCCCGATGTCTTCGCCGTCTGCGACCGGGTCGCGGTCCTGCGCCGCGGCCGCAAGGTCTCCGACAAGGCAATTGGCCAGACCTCGCCCGAGGAGGTCACCGGACTCATCACGGGGGCGATCGAGGCGGCATGACGACACTCAACCAGGATCCCGTTTCCCACGCCGAGATCGACCGGGAGATCACCTCCAAGAAGGAGATGACGGGCCTGCAGATGGTCTTCCGCACCCAGCCCTTCTGGGTCTTCATCGCCATCCTCGTCATCGGCTTCGTTATGTCGCTGGTCTCGGACGTATTCCTGACCGAGCGGAACTTTTTCAACGTGACCCGCAACTTTGCCTTCTTCGGCATCATGGCGCTGGGCATGACCGCCGTGATCGTCACGGCGGGCATCGACCTTTCGGTCGGTTCGCTGATGGGCCTGACGGGCATCGTCGCGGGCCTGGTCATGCAGGCCGGCTACGGCATCGGCCTGGGCTTTCTCGCCTGCATGGGCACGGCGGCGCTGGTCGGCCTGGTCAACGGCGTCCTGATCGCCTACCTCAGGCTGGCGCCCTTCGTCGTGACCCTCGGCATGCTGGCGATCGCCCGGTCGATCGCCATGGTGATCTCCAACAACAAGATGATCTACCAGTTCGGCCCGGATCAGGAGATCTTCGAGTGGATCGGCGGCGAAAGCGTCTTCGGCGTGCCCAACCCGGTCTGGGTCCTGATCATCCTGACGGTCGTGTTCTTTCTGGCCTTTCGCTATTCGACCTGGGGACGCTGGGTCTTCGCGGTCGGCGGCAACGCGGAAGCCGCGAAGCTGTCGGGCATCCCGGTGGAGCGGGTGCTGGTCTCGGTCTACGTGACCTGCTCCATGACGGCCGGCCTCGCCGCCTTCCTGATGGTCGGCTGGTTCGGCTCCGTCACCAACGCCCTGGGATTGACCTACGAGCTCAACGTCATCGCCGCTTCCGTCATCGGCGGCGCCAATCTCATGGGCGGCATCGGCTATGCCATCGGCGCGCCGATCGGAGCCGCCTTGATGGAGCTGATCCGCAACTCCCTGCTGCTGGCCGGAATCGACGCGCTTTGGCAGAACTTCTTCGTCGGCCTGTTCATCATTCTGGCGGTCCTGCTGGGACGCTTCCAAAACCGAAACGGCTCGTGACGACACTTTCGCCAAGCATTTGCAAGCCACCTGACAAGGGGAGGATCAAAATGAAGAAACTGCTACTCGCCACTTGCCTTGCCGCATTCGCCTTTCCCGGCGCCGCGGTCTCGGCCGACAAGCTCAAGCTCGCGCTGGTGCCCAAGGCCATGAACAATCCCTT
Organism: Kiloniellales bacterium; assembly: GCA_030066685.1. NCBI lineage: Bacteria > Pseudomonadati > Pseudomonadota > Alphaproteobacteria > Rhodospirillales > Kiloniellales bacterium. The sequence goes on from JASJBF010000034.1 coordinate 57,323, forward strand.
CTTCGATCTGGCCCGCGACGGCTGCTACAAGGCCCAGGACGAGCTCGCCGACGTCGAATGCGTCTACATCGGCCCGGGCGAGCACACCGAGCTGGAGCAGATTCAGATCGTCCAGGATCTGATCAGCCAGAAGGTCGACGGCATCGCGGTCGCGCCGTCCAACGCCCCGGCCATGGGCAAAGCCCTGAAGGCGGCGGTCGCGGCCGGCATTCCGGTCATGACCTGGGATTCCGACGTGCTGCCCGAGGACGCCGAGGTCCGCGCCACCTATGTCGGCACCAAGAACTACGACATCGGCGTCAACCTGGCCAAGATCGCCCAGAAGCTGCAGCCCAACGGTGGCAGCGTCTGCCTGCAGACCGGCGGTGCTGCGGCGGCCAATCACAACGAGCGGCTGCAGGGCATCCGGGACACGCTGTCCGGCGCCAGCGGCACCACGCCGCCGGGCAACGCGCTGAAGGGCGAGAACGGCTGGACCGAAGTCGCCGGCTGTCCGCTGATCACCGACGACGACGGCAACAAGGCGGTGCAGGGGATGACCGACATCCTGACCAAGGAGCCGAACCTGACGGCCTTCATCTCCACCGGCGCCTTCACCCAGTGGTACGACAACGCCTATCGCCAGGCGGTGGCGCCTCACAAGAAGCGCCTGGAAGACGGCTCGCTCTCGATCATCGTGGCGGACACCCTGCCGATGCAGATGGAGCAGCTGAAGGACGGCTTGTCCAACGGGCAGGTCGGCCAGCGGCCCTTCGAGATGGGCTACAAGGCCATGTTCATCATGAAGGACCTCGTGGCCGGGAAGTCGGTCGAAGATCCGATCTATACCGGCCTCGACGTCTGCACGGCCGACAACGCCGACAGCTGCCTGGCGCAATAGGCAGCCCGAACCGGGAGCGACGACTCCCGGGATCGAGGGAGGGGCGGCGGTCGTCGGGACGCCGCCCTTCTTATCTCGACGGCCCAGGCAGGAAAGGAGAAGGATCTCAGTGCCTCTGCAGGTGACGCATCAGCCGCCGGCGACCCACGAAGGCCTGACCCGCGCCGTTCAGGCGCGTTTCGACGGCCTCAGCCGCGGCTACCAGCAGATTGCGCGCTATCTGATCCAGAACCCCAACGAAGTCGCCATCCAGTCCGTCAGCGTCGTGGCGGAGCGCTGCGGCGTCCACGCCTCCAGCCTGGTCCGCTTCGCGCAATCCTTCGGCTATTCCGGTTTCAAGGAGCTGCAGGCCATCTTCCACGCCCGCCTGGCGACCGCCGCGCCTGGCTTCGAGGCCCGGGTCGAGGCGCTGCGAGAAGAGTTGGAGCTGCATTCCCAGCCCGGCGCGCGCGGCTTCCTGACGGATCTCGTCGCCCGCGACATCGCCTCGCTCAGAACACTCCTGGACGACGTCAACGAGGCGGATCTTTCCGCTGCCGTGGAGCTGCTGGCGCAGGCCGACACGATCTACCTGGCCGGACAGCTGCGCTCGGAGCCGATCGCGCTGTTCCTGCGCTACGTGCTGACCATGCTGCGCCGCCGGGTCAACCTGCTGGACGCCAGCGGCGGCCTGGCGACGCACATGTCGCAGGTGCTGCGCCCGCAGGACGTTCTGCTGGCGATCTCCTTCCGCTTCTACGCCAAGGAAGTGGTCTCCGTCTGCGAGACCGGGCAGGCGCAAGGGACGCCGGTGATCGCGATCACCGACTCGACGCTCTCGCCGCTCGCCAAGTCGGCGCAGGTGCTTTTCACCGTGCCCGAGGACGAATACACCTTCTCGCGTTCCCTGGCCGCGCCCATGTGCCTGTCGCAGGCGCTGATGATCGCCTTGGCGGCGCGCCTGGAGAAAGGCGAAGAGGCGCCGCGGATCCCGGTCGCGACCGAGTTTCTGGAATAACGCTCCTTGGTATAGGCCAGGCACTCAAGAGAGAGGCATCGAGGCAGCATGATCGATCTTCAAGGCAAACGGGCCGTCGTGACCGGCGCGGCGGGCGGCATGGGCCTGGCCATTGCCGAGGCCTTCAGCGATGCGGGCTGCAAGCTGGTGCTGGTCGACGTCTCGGCAGACCGCCTGTCCGCGGCAGTCGGACGGGTCGAAGGCGCCCACGGCATCGCGGCCGACCTCGGCGATCCGGCCGCGGCCCGGGCCTGCTGCGAGGAGGCGCTCGGCGTCCTTGGCGGCGTCGACATCCTGGTCAACAACGCGGGCATCCTGTCCAACAACAAGGTGCTGCAGACCACGCCGGAGGAGTGGCGCCGGATCATGAGCGTCAACCTGGACGGCTGCTTCTACATGATCCAGGGCTGCCTGCCGGACATGAAGGCCCGCAAGTGGGGCCGCATCGTCAACGTCTGCTCGGTCGGCATGAAGACCGGCGGTATCACCGGCGGCACCGCCTACGTTGCCTCCAAGGGCGGCCTGGCCGCCCTCACCTTCTCGGTTGCGCGCGAGACCGCGGCCTTCGGCGTCACGGTCAACGGCATCGCCCCGGCCTACGTCAAGACGGCCATGGTGACCGACCAGCTGAACGAGGAACAGCGCGCGCGGCTGCTGACCCAGATCCCAGTCGGCCGCTTCTGCGAGCCGGAGGAGGCTGCGGCCTTGGTTCTGTTCCTGGCGTCGCCGGCCGCCGGATTCATAACCGGGGAGGTCGTCGACATCAACGCCGGCCTGCATATGGATTAGCTGGGCCAGCCCAGCAGGCGGATCACCCGGATCGCCTCCTCGGTCACCCGCGGCATGACATCCGACATGATCTCCAGCCGGTCGAAGCGCGCCGGGTCGGCCGCCAGCGCCTCCCTGAGGCCCCGCCCGAAGGCTTGGCGCAGGGTGGTGCCGACGTTGAACTTGCAGACCCGCGTGGCGGCGAGCCGCCCGAGGTCCGCCTCGCGGATGCCCGAGGTGCCGTGGATCACCAGCGGCTGCGCGACCCGGGCCTCGATCTCCGCCAGGCGGCCGAAGTCGATCTCCGCCCCCGGGGCCTCGAGCCGGTGCACGTTGCCGACCGAGACGGCGAGCGCATCGACGCCGGTCTGCTCGGCCAGGACCACCGCTTCCGCCACTTCCGTCAGCGCCGCTTTGATGTGATCGCGGCCCTCGGCATAGGGCACCGAGCCGATCTCGGCCTCGGCCGCAGCGCCGGCCGCCCGGGCATAGGCCGCGACCTGCCGGGTCTTGCGGAGGTTGTCCTCCAGCGCCAGCTGGGACCCGTCGAACATGACCGAGGTGAATCCGGCGTCCACCGCCCGAAGCACCTCGTCGACCTCGTAGGTGTGATCCAGGTGGGCGCAGACCGGGACCGTCGCGACCTCGGCCAGTTGGCGGAACATGCAAGCGATCACTTCGAGCGGCATGAAGCCGCGCAGGTCGAGGTTGGCGGAGAGGATCACCGGCGCCTCCAGCGCTTCGCCGGCCTGCACGACGGCCTTGGCGTCCTCCCAGCCGAAGACGTTGAAGCAGCCGACGCCATAGCCGCCCTCGAGCGCCGGCGCCAGGATCTCCTTCAGGTTGACCAGCACGGCCGCCTCCCTTTCATGTCGCCCGGCGCTTCAATCGCTTGCGACCTTGGTCGGTTCGCGGGTCATCTGCCGCGCTGCCAGGAAGCTCTCCAGCTCGGCCCGGTCCGGCATGGCCGAGGCACAGCCGCGCCTGGCAACCACGATCGCCGCGGCCCCGGCCCCGCGCCGCAGGGCCTCCGCCAGGTCGCGGCCCTGCAGCAGGGCATGGGCCAGGTTGCCGAGGAAGGCGTCGCCGGCGCCATAGGGCTTTCTGGCTTCGACCGGGAAGACGCCGCAATCGATGCGCCAGCCGGGACCGAGGGCCGCGGCGCCCGCCGCGCCGGCCTTCAGCACGACGATCCGCCGGCCGTCTTCGGTCAGGCGCCGGGCCGCGGCCGCGCCGTCGCCGTTGAAGACCGCGAATTCCTCCGCGTTGCCGACGACCAGGTCGCTCAAGTCGGCCGCGGCCCCGTAGACCTCGGCCGTTTCCGACGACGAGCGCCAGGAATAGGCGCGGTAGTCCAGGTCGAAGACCGTTGCGGTGCCGGCCGCGCGTGCCGCCTCGAGCAGCGCCAGGACAGCGCCCCGGGAGGGATCGGACACCAGCGCCGTGCCCGTGACGATCAGCAGAGCGGCGGTGCCGACCCGCGCCAGCAGGTCTGCGTCGGCCGTCAGCTGCAGGTCGGCCGCGTTGTTGCGGTAGATGGTCACCTCGCAGTCCTCGGACCGCACCTCGGCCAGCGCCAGGCTGGTCCGCGGGTCGCCTTCGACCCGGCGGACGCTCGCCGTGTCGACGCCGAAGGCCGCAAGACGGCGCAGAACGAAGCGGCCGACCGGGTCGTCGGAGACGGCGCCGATCAGGCCGACGGCCGCACCCTGCCGCGCCAGCGCCACCGCGATGTTGCCGGCCGAGCCGCCGACGTCGCTGGTGAAGCCCTCGGCGTCGGCAATCTTGCCGGCGCCCTCGACCGGATAGAGGTCCATGCCCGCGCGGCCCAGGACCAGGGCGCCCAGCGGCCGATCCCGATCGAGGGCCGAAAGGACGTCGCCGTCGCTCATGCCCGGCCACTCGATCGTGTGGTTGCGGCGCGGGGCACGACTATGGCCGGACTGACTTGGCCCATCGGGCCACCTCCCGAACACCGTTGCCGATAGATCCCTTGGGTCCCATCATGATACGTCCCGGCGCAAATCTTGCCAGCGCCGGCCAAGCGGAACCGCTCCGGAGTCCGGCGCGATGAAGACCATTCGAATGGGCGTGATCGGCGCCGGCTACATGGGCAAGGCCCACGCCATCGCCTACAAGTCGGCGGCCACGGTCTTCGACCTGCCGGCCGCGCCGCTCTGCGAGATGCTCGCCACGACCGATGCCGAGGGCGCGGCCGCCAAGGCGCGGGCGCTCGGGTTCCGCCGTTCGACCGGCGACTGGCGCGCCCTGGTCGAGGATCCGGAGGTCGACGCAGTCAACGTCTCCACCCCGCCCGCGACCCACCTGGAGATGGTCCTGGCGGCGCTGGCGGCGGGCAAGCCGGTGTTCTGCGAAAAGCCCCTGGGCATGAATGCGGCCCAATCCCTGCAGATGGCCGAGGCCGCCGAAGCCGCCGGGCTCGCCAACCTGGTCGGCTACAATTACATCAAGCACCCGGCCAGCCAGCTGGCGAAGCAGATGATCGACGCCGGGGAAATCGGCGAAATCCTCCACGTACGGGCCACTCACAACGAGGACTATCTGCATGACCCGGCCGAGCCGGGGAACTGGCGCATCACCCGGGACCAGGGCTCTGTCGGCGGCGCCCTGTCCGACGTCGGAAGCCACGTCATCAACGCCGTCCTGCGCTTGGCCGGGCCGATAGAGGCCCTGGTCGCCGACACGGGGATCGTGCATGCCCGCCGCCCGGACCCGGCCGGCGGCACGCGCGCGGTCGAGAACCCCGACCAGGGGCATTTCCTCGCCCGCTTCGCCAACGGCGCCCTGGGCTCCGTCACCTTCAGCCGGGTCGCCGCCGGCCGCAAGATGGCCTACGCCTACGAGATCACCGGCACCAAGGGGGCGATCGCCTTCGACCAGGAGCGCATGGGGGAGCTGCACTACTTCGAGGCCGGGAAAGCGCCGGCACGCGAGGGCTTCAAGCGGATCCTGATCGGTCCCGAACATCCGGACTTCGTCGACTTCTGCCTCGGCGCGGGCCACGGCCTGGGCTACAACGACCAGATCGTCATCGAGGCCCGGGATTTCGTCCGGGCCATCGCCACCGGCCAGGCGGTCTGGCCGACCTTCCGAGACGGCTACGAGGTCGACCGGGTCGCGGACGCGGTCCTGCGCTCCCGGGACAGCGGTGCTTGGGTCGCTATCTCCGACATCTAATGCCAAAGGAGGATCCCGCTGATTGCGCGGCCGTCATCGACGCAGGGAACGCCGGGCGGCAAAGGCTGTCGGCGCTCGTACTGAAGGTCTGTAATCCGGCGCTTGGGATGGCTACGCCTATTCGCATCCTGCGGCCACGTCGACCTATTCGATGACAAGGACATGATCGACAAACTCGAAATACGCGACTGCCTGCCCGACGACGTGACCTCCATCGAGGGGCTTTATCCGGACGCCTTCCCCGACGAGGACTTGCTGCCGCTCGTGAGGGAACTGCTGAGAGATGGACCGGTTGTTCTCTCGCTCGTCGGGATTGCCGACAAGGCACTGGTGGGGCATGTCATATTCACGGCATGCGGCATCGCCGGAAGCACCGACAAGGTCGCGCTCCTTGGACCGCTCGCCATCGCCCCCGCCTGGCAACGGCAAGGCATCGGCAGCGCCCTCCTGCGCGCAGGCTTGCGGCGGTTGGAAAACGCCGGCACGACCCAAGTCTACGTCCTCGGCGACCCTGCCTACTATGGGCGTTTCGGCTTTGAGCCAGATCACGGCGTCGCACCACCATATCCCTTGCCAGAGGAATGGCAGGGTGCATGGCAATCGCTCAACCTGCGCGGCGATGCGCCGCCGCGCCACGGAAAGCTCTCGGTGCCGCACCCATGGCGCCGACCTGCCCTTTGGGCGCCGTGACTCATTCGTGCGGTCCGGCCCTCCTTCGCTTAAGGGGCGTGAGCCTGGTCCTCCTTGCCGGGCTTCCCGGGCTTGACCTGTTTGGAGCCGCGTTGCGGATCGAACGCATTTCTTCGTGAGGGGATATGGAGCGAGCACTGAGCTGGGGCCTGATCGGCGGTGGCGCGGAGAGTCAGATCGGCGACGCGCACCGCCTTGCCGTGCGCCTGGACGGCCTCTACCGCTTCGCGGCCGGGGCGCTGGACATCGACCCTGAGCGCGGAAAGGCCTTTGCGCGCGACCTGGGGATCTCCGAAGACCGGGCCTACGGCACCTGGCAGGAGATGCTGGAGCGCGAGGCGGCGCGACCCGACCCCGTCGACCTGGTGACCGTCGCGACGCCCAACGCGACCCATTTCGAGATCTCCCGCGCCTTCCTGGAGCGGGGGTTCCACGTGCTCTGCGAGAAGCCCCTGACCACGACGCCTCAGGAGGCCGAGGCGCTGGCGGCGCTGGCCGCGGCCGAGAACCGCATCCTGGCGGTCAACTTCGGCTATTCCGGCTATGCCATGGTACGCCAGGCGCGGGCAATGGTGCGCAGTGGCGCGCTGGGCCGGGTCCGGCTGGTGGTCGCCGAGTTCGCCCACGCTTCGCACGGTGACGCGGCCGACGCGGACAACCCGCGGGTCCGCTGGCGCTACGATCCGAAGCAGGCCGGCGTCAGCTCGGTGCTGGCGGACGCCGGCATCCACGCGCTGCACCTGGCCTCCTATGTCACCGGCCAGTCGGTCGCCTCGGTCTCGGCGGACTTCGTCTCCTGCGTGGCGGGCCGCGAGCTGGAGGACGACGCCATGCTGCTGCTGCGCTTCGATGGTGGCGCGGTCGGCCGGCTCTGGACCAGCGCCGTCGCCATCGGCCAGGTCCACGGCCTCAACATCCGGGTCTTCGGGGAGACGGGCGGCCTGCGCTGGGACCAGGAGGCGCCGAACCAGCTCCGCTGGACGCCCTTGGGCGCGCCGACCCGGATCCTGGAGCGCGGCGGCGAGGGCCTGGCGCCGGAGGCGCAGCGCGCGTCCCGGATCACGGTGGGCCATCCCGAGGGCCTGGTCGGCGCCTTCGGCAACCTCTACCGGGACCTGCACGACGCGATCGCGGCGGCCCGCAAGGATGGGACCAGCCCCTGGCTCGCCGGACTGCCCTTGGCCGATGCCGGGGTCGAGACCCTGCGGGTGGTCCATGCCGCGGCGGAGTCCGCCCGCAAGGCCGGCCGCTGGGTCAAGCTCTCGGCATGATCCGATCGGATGGGCTCGCTTCGCGATTCATCTGGCCGGCAACGCCCTGTGGATCGCAGCTTCGCAGGGCGGGTCTCCGGCGGGGGCGAGCCGGCCCGACACGCTCGGCCGCCACCGGGCGACTCCAGTCCGGTCCAGGAAGCTGCCCCCGGATGTCCTCGCACGCCCCGCGGCACACCGGCGTTTCCATGCTTGTGGATGGCGGTCCGGACGTGGAGCAGGTCGCTCGCCGGATTTGCCGCAGCGCCAAGATTGTACCGAATCCGCTCTCAATTTCCGGGCTATCGATGCGATGCAAAGGGTGAGCTATCCGAGGCCTCTGAGGAAAAACTGCCCAGGCAATTAGTCGATGAGGAGTATCTCTTGATCTTGTCTTTCATGAAAAGCCCTTGCTTAGGAAGTATATGCCACCTAGGAGCATAAAGGCTTCGAGGAAAAGCGTGTGGACGCGGATCGGTGTGCGGCGCAGAAGGTGGCGGCCCAGGCGGTGGCCCGGAATGGTGCAGAGGCCGAGGCCGGCGCCAACCAGCATGTAGCTGGGCGTCAGGAGTGGCGACAGGCCGAAGGCCACCGTCTTGATCAAGTTCAGGAGAAAACCCATCACCGCCACCGTGGCGATCAGGGTCTCGCCCACGACACCGGCGCCGAGCAGGAAGGGCCCCAGCATCATGCCCACGCCGAAGCTCGCGCCCGAGAGAAAGCCATAGGGCACAGCGGCGACGGCCAATCCCGCACGCGGCACCTGGATGCTGCGTCCTTCCAGCACCCGGCGCAGCGGCACGGTGGTCAGTAGCAAGCTGCCCAGGAACAGGCCGACGGCGGCCTCCGAGAGCTCGATATAGAAGACCACGCCGCCGATGATGAAGGGGACGGCGACGATGAAGATCGTCGCGAAGGCCCGCCAGTCCACGGAGTTTCTGAACAGCCAGGCGCGCGAACCGTGGGAGACGATCATCGCCACCGCCACGATTGGCACGGTCAGTTTGACACCGATGGCCGGCGCGATCGCGATCGCCATCAGCAGGGCGCCCGCGAAGCCGCCGACGCTGTGAAGGGTGGCCGTGACGAACGCGGCCGCGGCCATGTAGAGCAGGATCGGCAGCTCGATCATGCGGGCTCAGCGGCCTTTGAAATCGGGCTTGCGCTTTTCCATGAAGGCCCTGCGGCCCTCGACATAGTCTTCCGAGGCGAAGCAGGCGGAGACCATTGCGTCGCAGCGCTCGAGATCGCGTTTCGCCGGATCCGATTCCAGGACCTGGGTGGCGATGTACTTCATGGCCGCGATGGTCAGCGGCGCGTTGGCCGCGATCAGGCCGGCCAGCTCGGTGACACGGCCTTCGAGCTCCTCCGCGGGGAGGACCTCCTGAACCAGGCCGAGCCGGAGCGCCGTCTCGGCGTCGATGCTCCTGGCGGTGAACATCAGCTGCTTCGCGGCGGCCGGGCCGACCGCGTTCATCAGCCGCCGGATCGCGTGATAGGGGTAGCCCAGCGCCAGCTTCGCCGCCGGCATGGCGAACTTGGAGGCCGTCGAGCAGAGTCGCAGGTCGCTGCACACCGCCAGGTTCAACCCGCCGCCGATGCAGTGGCCGTTGATCATTGCGATGGTCGGCTTGGGAAAGGTCTCGACCCGGTGATAGACCTCCTTGATCCGCGCGTTGTAGAGGTCGCTGGCCGCCTTCGAGCCGCGCTCCTTCTCGAACCTGGAGATGTCGGCACCCGAGACGAAGGCCTTGCCGCCGGCGCCGGAGAGCACGACCACGCGGACCTCCTTATCCGCCTCGAAGGCCGCGAGGATCGCGTCGGCCGCGTCCCACATCTCCAACGACACGGCGTTGTGCCGCTCCGGATTGTTGAAGATCAAATGGCCGACCGCGCCGTCCTTGCGGGCGATCATCTTGTCGCTTGCTCGGTCCAGGTTCATGGTGTCCTTCTCGATCCTTCAAACAATCGAGCGCTGGCGCAGGTCCAGGATCTCGTCTTCCGCCAGGCCCAGCTCCTGCAGTAACTCGTCAGTGTTGGCGCCGCGGTCCGGCGGTGGTGCCGCGAGGCGGGACGGCGTGCGCTCCATGCGAACCGGCTGGGCCAGCATTCGGGTCGGGCCGAAGGGTTCCGTCTCGACAGGTTCAGTCACATCCAGGTGTTGGACCTGTGGGTCATCGAACATCTCATCGATGCGGTAGATCGGCCCGCAGGGCACGCCCTGCTTCTGTAGGAGCTCGACCCACTTGGCGCTGGTCCTGGTCTTGACGATCTCCTGGATCGACGCGTTCAGCGCGTCGCGCCGCTGCCGGCGGTCGTCGTTGGTTGCGAAGGCCGGATCCTCGGCCCAGTCCTGGCGGCCGAGGGCTTGGCAAAGCCTTTGCCAGATCACGTCGCCGGCGACCGCGATGTTGATCGCGCCGTCGGCCGTCTCGTAGCGGTTGGTTGGCACGCTGGTCGGATGCTCGTTGCCGACCTGGCCGGCGACCTCGCCCTCCATGAGCCAGCGGGCGGCCTGGAAGTCGAGCATGAAGATCTGCGCCTGGATCAGCGAGGTGTGCAACCACTGGCCCTCGCCGGAGGCTTCTCGCTCCAAGAGCGCGGTCAGGATGCCGAGCGCGCAGAAGAGGCCCGCGGTCAGGTCTGCGATCGGGATTCCGACGCGCATCGGCCCGCGACCCGGCTCGCCGGTGATCGACATCAGCCCGCCCATGCCCTGGGCGATCTGGTCGAAGCCGGGGCGCTTCACGTAGGGGCCATCCTGGCCGAAGCCCGAGATGCTGGCCAGGATGATCCTCGGATTGACCGCCTTCAAGTTCGGGTAGCCGATGCCGAGACGTTCCTTCACGTCGGGTCGGAAGTTCTCGACCACGACGTCTGCGGTTTCGACCAGGCGCAGGAACAGCGCCCGGCCCTCAGGCTCCTTGAGGTTGAGCGTCAGGCTGCGCTTGTTGCGCTGCAGGTTCTGGAAGTCGGCCGTGTTGCGCCCGGCCCCCAGGGCACCCTCCGCCTCCAGAATGGCTGGTTGCTCGATCTTGATCACGTCGGCGCCCCAGTCGGAAAGCTGGCGCACCGCAGTCGGGCCGGAGCGCACGCGCGTCAGGTCCAGGACCCGGAAGCGGGACAGGGCGTCAGAGGCAGGGAGGTGCGGCATGGTCTCCTCCACTCAATTCCGGAATTGTTCGAGCGCGGCCAGGGAAGGCAAGTCGAAAGCTTCATCGCAGAAGCTCTCATAGGCGCGGGCCAGCGATCCCGGCCAGCCGCCGAAGTCGACGTTGGCGCGGAACTTGGCGTGGATCTCGTCATCGGACAGGGGCTCTCGCCGCCCGCCGCGTAGGTGTGGCTGGCGCGCCGAAACCGTCTCGCCGTTCGTCAAGAGCGCCCGGACCTCGCCGACGTAGTTCTCGGGATAGGGGTCCGCGGGGTCGATCGCGTAGCGAACCTTACTCGCCAGCACAAGCAGCTGCGGGTCGGCGATTGACTCGGGCGTGAACTGGGCCAAACCGGCGAGGCCTTCGGACAGGCCGAGCGCGATTCCGAAGGGCACGCTGAACTTGGCCGAAAAGGCCGTCGACGGTCGGGCCTTTTCCGCCAGCGGCTCCCACAGGCGATGCACGATGCCCTCCGCGGTCGGCGCCGTGATCTCGGCGATCTGCTCCGGCTTGACGCCGCCCTCACGCAGCGCGATCGCGGCATCGATGAAGGGCTGCACCATGGTGCCGCAAGCGTAGGGCTTGAAGGCGAGGCTCTCCAGCAGCCAGGTCTCCCCCAGACCGTCCGTCAGTCGGCTGTCGTCACGTCGAATCTCCGGCGCGGCAAAAGCTCGAAAGAAGCCGTGCTCGCCCTCGAAGACCGTGCGCGGCCCGGAAAAGCCCTGGGCTGCCAACTCAGCGGCGCGGAGTCCCGATTGGGCCGCCCAGCCCGGATGCAGGCGCTTGGTCGACGTGCCCTCGGCCAGATACTCGATGATCCCCGACGCCAAGCTTCCGGCGATGCCGAGCGCCGAGACGGTCTGCCTCGGTTCGAGCTTGAAGATCGTAGAAGCGCTGAAGGTCGCAGAAAGCGTGCCGATGACCGCGGTTGGGTGGAAGCCGGCCCGGTGGATCGCGGTTGGAGCCACCACTGCCATGCGGCAGGCCAGCTCGCCGCCGGTCGCCAGGCCGCGAAGGAGGTCGGCGCCGGAGGCCCCGGCTTTTTCCGCCGCCGTTAGGGCTGCGGGCAGGATCACCGCACTGACGTGGAGGGGCGTGCCCTCGAAGGTGTCGTCGTAGTCCTCGCCGTGAATTGCGACACCGGAGATCAAGGCCGCGTCCGTGGCCAGGAACCCGCCCTCTTGACCGATCACGGTGCAGGCGCCTGGAGCTTCGGTCGTTTCCCGACAGGCGGTGACGTAGTCGCGGTCGCGTGCCGCGACCATCAGACCTCCGGAGTCCAGCAGCAGTCGCCGCAGCGTCGCGCGCAGCACGGGCGGTACTGCGTCGGCCTCCAGCTTTGCCGACCAGTCCGCAAGGTGCTCGGCGATGGTCGTCATGGCCGCGAAGGCATCTGACACGCTTCAGGCAAGGTAGGCCCCGCCGTTGACATGAATGGTTTGTCCGGTGGTGTAGCCGGCCTCCGGGTGGCAGAGCGCAGCCACGATGTGCGCCACCTCGTCGGGTGCGCCCGGCCGGCCGAGCAGGTTCGGATGCCCGCCGTGCAAGGCCGCGCCAGCGGCAGCGCCGCGTACCGTGTCGATGCTGCCGGGCACGACGCAGTTGGCGGTGATTCCGGCGTCCGCGAACTCGGCGGCCAGAGCCCGGGTCATTCCAGTCAATCCGGCCTTGGTCGTAGCGACGTGGACACGGTCCTTCACCCCGCGATGCGCCGAGAGGCCGCCGATCATAACGATCCGCCCCCAGCCGGCCGACGCCATGTGGGGGACGGCCGCCTGGGTGCAGAGAAAGGGCGCGTCCAGGTTGACGGCGAGCACCGCCCGCCAGTCCTCGTAAGAAGTGTCACCCAGCGAGGTGTTGCGCCGCATCGCAGCGTTGTTCACCAGGATGTGCAGGCCGCCGAACTCCTGGACCGCAGCCTCGATCAGGGCACGGGCGCCCGCCGGTTCGCTGAGATCACCGATGTGGGCCGCGGCGCGTCCGCCCTCCGCCGCCACCAGGGCCGCGGTCTCGTCGGCGCCTGCCCGGTTCTCCTTGGCGTGGGTCACGACGGCGGCGCCGAGCCGGGCGAGCTTTAGGCAGATCTGGCGCCCGATGTTCATGGCGGAGCCGGTCACGATCGCGACGCGCCCCTCGAGTTCCTTCATTCCTTCCTCCCGGCGCCGTGCCGCTACTCGCCTTCGATCACTGCCAGCAATTTCTTCTCCCGCCGGCGGGCCCGCAGCGCCGAGTAGACCGGGCTGACGAGCGATACGAAGGTGAAGACGAAGAACAGCAAGACCAGTGGGCGCTCGAGCATCGACAGAATGCTGTTGTCGTGAATGATCATGGCCTTGGAGAAGTTCTCCTCGATGATCGTGCCGAGGATCAATCCCATGATCAGCGGCGCCGGGCTGAAGCCGAAGCGCAGCATGAAGTAGCCCAGAATCCCCGAAATCAGCATGACCCAGACGTCGAAGAAGGATGAGGCGGCCGCATAGGATCCGATCATCGCGAGGATGAAGACCGAGGGCCAGAGGATCGTCCGTGGGATCAGGGTCACCTGACTGAACAGCTTGGCCCCGGCCAGGCCCACCGCCAGAAAGGTCAGATTGGCGAGGATCATCGCGCCAAAAATGGCGTAGAGGAAATCTGGCTGATTCTGCAGCAGGAAGGGGCCGGGCTTCAGGCCGTGCATGATCATCGCGCCCAGGATCAGAGCTGTCGAGGTCGAGCCCGGAATGCCGAGGGCGAGGGTGGGAACCATCGCGCCGCCGGTCGCCGCATTGTTGGCGGATTCCGGTCCGGCGATGCCTTCGGGCACGCCGTTGCCGAATTCTTCTTTGCGCGACGACCAGCGGCGGGCCTCGTTGTAGCCCATGATCGCCGCGACTGTGGCGCCCTCCGCCGGAAGGATGCCCACAAAGGTACCGATGCCGCTGGAGCGCAGGATGGTGTACTTGATCCGCCGTAGGTCCTCCATGGACGGCAGCCGGATCACGTTGGCGCGGATGCGCTCGTAGACGACGTCGCCTACCCGGGCCTGGTTCAGCATCTCGCCGATCGCGAAGAGGCCGATCAGCACCGGCACGAAATGCAGGCCCTCCTGAAGCTCGCTGAACCCGAATGTGAAGCGTTCGACGCCGGTCGTGAGGTGCAGGCCGATCGTGCTGATCAGGACCCCGACAGCGCCGGCGATCAAGTTGCGGATCGAGGACTTGCCGCTAACCGAAGCCAGCATCGACAAGGCGAAGAGGGCCAGGGCGAAGTACTCGGCTGAGGTGAAGTTCACGGCGAAGCGGGCCAAGGCGGGTGCCGCCAGCAGCAGAATGATCAAGCCGATCAAGCCGCCGGTCACGCTAGAAAAGGCCGCGATGCCCAGGGCGCGGCCCGCTTCGCCGCGCTTGGCCATGGGATAACCGTCCAGCGCCGTCGCGGCCGCGGGCGGCGCGCCGGGTGCGTTGATCAGGATGGCTGTGATCGAGCCGCCAAAGGTGCCAGCACAGTAGAGGGCCGCCAGCATCGCGATCGCCGCCGCCGGCTGCATCGAGATCGTGAAAGGGATCAGCAGCGCGATGGCCATGGGCGAGCTCAGGCCCGGCAAGGCCCCGACCAACACGCCGATCAGCACCCCGAAGACGATCGCCCCGATCGTCGACAGTTCCAGGAGCATCGAAAGGCCGGCGAGGAAGGCGTCCATGGCTGCGACCTATCGGACGGTGATGCCGAAGAGGCCGGGCTCGAAGTAGACCCGCAAGACTACGGCGAAGATGTAGGTGACAGCTGCGGTGAAGGCGATCGCATAGAGCAGCAGCAGCCACCAGCGGCGCTCGCCCCAGAGGGCCGGAAGCACGAGGCTGGAGACCAGGATGGTGAGGATGGTTCCAAGGCTCTCGGCCAAGGCCAGGATCACCACCAGCAAGCCGATCGTCGCCCAGGTGGTGAACCCGATCGGCGCCCCTCGCGCCTTCCGGATCAGTGGGTGCCGCTTTCGCTCTAGCAGATGCTCGAAGGGCAGGGTCAAGGCCAGGGCGCCGATGATCACCAACAGCATTTGCGGGAACTCGGCCGGCAGCACGTTGTCGCCCAGGAAGAGGGCTGGCTGCTCGAAACCCGTCGTCACGTAGTAGAGCGCGCCGCAAATCAGGATCAGCACCAGCGCAAGGATAGCGTCGATACGGTCGACCAAGCCCGACGGTCCCGGAAGCTCCGGGCTCGAGCCTTCGTCGTCGCGGGACATGACGGCCTCCTTTGCGTGACCTGGCGCACAGTCCGACCCCGGGCCTCACTGGCAACCGGCCGGCGGGGCCCGGTGACGAGCTTAGGCCTTCAGTTGCTCGACAGTTCCTTGAGGGCCTCGGCGGCCTTTGCGTATTCCGCCTTCAGCTGGGCGTCCCAGACGTCGGTCCCGGCGACCGAGGACTCGGCATCGAGGCCGGCGCTCTTGAGGTAGTTGGCGAAGGTCTCATGCTTCATGGCCTTCACCAAGGCATCCGAGAGCTTCTTGATGACCTCGGGTGGCGTGCCTTTCCTCACCGCATAGCCCCGGGTGGTCGAGGTGCTGACCTCGTGGCCGAGCTCCCAGGTGGTCGGCACGTCCGGATAGTCGGCCAGGCGCTCCTTTGCCATCACGGCCAGGGGGCGGATAGAGCCGTCCTCGATCATCGACTGCGCTTCAGAGACGTTCGGCAGGGTGGCATCGAGCTCGCCGGACACCAGGCCCTGAACCATCTGCATGCCCGAGCCCATGGCGACTGGCTTGTATTTGAAGTCAGCAACCTTGGCCAGCTGGGCCAAGCCGATGTGCTCGGTGCCGCCGATGTTGGCAACCCCCCAGTTCGAGGCCTTCTTCTTCCCAGCCGCGATCAGGTCGTCGAGGGTTTTGTGGGGACTGTCCTTACCCACCGCAATGAAGGTCGGATCGTCCATTGCCCGGGCGATGCCGATGATGTCGTCGATTTTCATCTCCGACTTGCCCTGCGCCATCGTGTAGAGATGGGTCTGGGTCAGGGCCATGATCGTGTAGCCGTCGGCGGGCTTCGAAAGCACGTAGCCCTGCGCCTTGGCGCCGGAGCCGCCGCGCTTGGAGACCACGAACATGTCGGTATCCAGATTCCGGCGCGAGCGGATCATCATCATGCGCGCGGTCGTGTCGGTCCCGCCGCCGTACTTCGAATGGATCACCACTTCGATCGGTTTCGATGGAAACTCGTCGGCAACAGCAGCCATAGGTGCGATGGCGACCGCGGCAGCGACTAGGATTTGTCTAAGACCGTTCATTGCCTTGCTCCCCGTTGGTTGTCTCTTTGTCCGACGCGAACCACGGTGCGCGCTGGCCTTGGAGGCTTTTTTAGAAAGGCTATAGGGGTCGACCACCAGTGGCAACAAGAGCGACGCTTGGATTTGCGCGCCCTGCCGCTTCGTCTAGGGAACTCCCAAGTCGAGGCGAAGTCGGCAGTTTCACTCCGCCGCCAGTTGCTCGACATCCAGGGCCGCGATCAGCAGAGATAACGCTTGATTCAGTCCTCGTGGCGGTCCCGGCGCGACACCGCGGCCGTCAGCTTTGCGGTCGCGAGGTCCGTGAGCGCTTTGGGCGGCGTGCCCTCCCCGAGCGCCTTCAAAGTGGCGTATACGGCCTGGACAGCCGCTGCGAAAAGCTGGTGGCCCTGCAGACGGATCCTAACCCTCTGTCCAGCGCAATAGGTCGCATCATTGAGGTCAGGACCGGCGCCGCCGATAATCATGGGCTGGCTCGTCTCAGCGGCGACTGCTTCGAGGTCCTCGCGCGATTTCAGTCCGACAAGGAAAATCGTGTCCGTGCCGGCAGCCTTGTGCGAGCGGGCCCGTTCGATCGTATCCTTGATGCCGGCGCGCCAGGTTTCGCCGGCATCCTTCCTCTCTTGATTGCAACGGGCGCGGCACAGATCACCCGGCACAGCGTGGGCACATCGGTCGCGGGCGGAATGATCGCCGCCATGCGGATCGACATCTTCGCGGTTCCGGCAGTTTGTGTCGTCGTTCAGACAACCCATCAAACTCATCAAGCCTTGCAATTCCCACCAGCGACTTGCCATCAAGAGTCACATGGCGAATTGAGAGTGTCGGCTTCTCCGGCCCCGCTTGGGGCTCCCGTAGCGCCTTCAATAGACCGCTTTGCGATAAAGGATCGCCTCGCAGGTACAACCGTTGTGGCGATGTATGCAACTAAAGACTCCTTGGTCGCAGCTCTCCTTGAAGTAGGTCGGGAGCTTGGCCCATTGTTCAAAGCCAAGCCTGTCCATGATAGCGTCGACGCTCGCTTCAACAGGTCCCCTCTTGAAGGTGACGATCAGCTTGTCGGCCCCCAGGCCCACAATGCCATCGTGAACGGCGCGAAGTAGCTTTGTTCCAATGCCCTTTGCGCGGTACTCGGCGGCAACAGCCACCGATTGGACGACACCCAACACGCCCTGCGCATCGGCGGCTTTCAGATCTTCCGGGATATCCTTGATCCTTTGCTCCAGAAACCCCTGGAGGCCACCCTGCGGCAGTACTCTTCCGTAGACAAACCCAATGACTTCTTCGTCTGGCGAGATGCAAACCAGGAAGCAAGAGTCAGTGGCCTGAGGTATCTCTGAAGCACTCCTGAAGTATCCAGCACCAAAGATCCGTTCTGCCAGTCCATCTATCTTGGCCTGCCACCGCGGCGTGTAAGCTTCAATGCGCATTGTCGGCTTCCAGGGCCGTCCCGCCGCCCGTCGAGAGTGAGAGAGGCTACGGCCACGATCCTCAGTTCCCCTGCAGGATAGCACACCAGCGAAACCAGCGCGTGGCACCATCCCTTGGGCGGGGGACCGTCCTAACGGAGGCCGATATACCGGCTTATGTGCATAATGAATGAAACTGCGAACCTCGGGAAGTGGTTGACTGCGCAATTGCTTCAGATGCACGCGTTCGCAGCATGGCTGTCTATTGCGGTCACGAGGACGACGTGCACCCAATTCTGCAACGGCACTACGGTTGCCGGGTCTAGATGCTTTGGAGCGACCAGCCTTAGGGCCGCCCGTCCGTCTCGATCCGGGTTGGCCTCTGAAGTCGACAGGCGAGCGAGCGTCGGACCTAGCGAGAGCCGGACTGGGCCGCCCGGCTGCGCAGCCGGCGCCAGAGCATCTCGGCCACGTGCGCTTCGGCTGAGGCATGGCCGAAACGTGCCAAGCAGTCGTAATAGTCGCGCTCGGCCTGCAGTGCCGGATCCGGTGATCCGGTGGAAGCGGGCGCCTTGCGGCCAAGGCTCAGTTTGGTTACCTCGGTCATCGATCTGCTCCCATAGTTGTCCGCTCCGGTATTCGTCCGCGCAGTCCCGACCAACGTCAAAGGTTAGGACATGGCCCCGGCCAGCCCCGGCGCCCAATCGGCCTTCCGGCGGCTTGTCATCGGATTGTCCTATCGGCAGGGTCCGGGAGAGTCTGATAGACAGCTCCTATCAGAACCGGCAGTGCTTCGGATTAGACCAATCATGCCCCACACGCCATCTCGCCTGCTATGCCGTGACGTCCGGCGTCGACGGCGAAACAAGTAGGCGGTGGTCCTGCCGCTTTAACCGGCTTCAGACGTCAAATTCGAGATGTCGACGCTGCGGGCCTTTTGAGAAGGGGTGCAGCAAATGTCGAGGAAGCGGCTGTCGGTCGAGCAGATCATCAATCATCTTCGAGAAGCCGGATTGATCTTGGCTCAAAGACAGACTGTCGGCGCGATCGGTCGTTGCATAGGAGTATCGGAGCGGAATAGCCAACGTTAGCGTCAGGAATACGGTGGGCGCAGAGTCGATCAGGCCAAGCGACTGAAGGAGCCCGAGCAGGAGTACATCCGCTTCGAGCCTGCGGTCGCTGATCTGATTCTGGATGCACTGATCCTGAAAGAGGCGGCTGCGGAAAACTGGTAGGCCCCAAGCGTCGCCAGCGATCTGTCCGGCATGTTGAGCGTTTTCACCAGGTTTGCGAGCGCCGGGCCTGCCGGATGATCATCCGGGTGCACCATGGCCAGAGCTCGAAGGTCTTCGGCGGATTTGCGAATGATAGCCAACCCTTCCTATCTATCGATGTGGGCAGACGTGTCCGGCAACCGCTTGGGCGCCAGCAGCATGAGAGGCAAGACATGGTCGAACTCACTGTGAACGGAAAGAAGGTCCAGGCGGATGGCCAGGACGACACCCGGCTCCTGTTCTTTCTGCGGGATGAACTCGGCTTGACCGGAACCAAATTCGGTTGCGGCGTCGGCTCGTGCGGAGCTTGCACGGTGCATGTCGACGGCGTGGCGACCTATGCCTGTCAAACCTACACGAGCGACCTAGAGGGCGCTGAGGTGACGACCATCGAAGGGCTCTCGTCCACCGGGGATCATCCGCTGCAAAGGGCATGGGTGGCCGAACAGGTGCCGCAATGCGGATACTGCCAGTCCGGACAGATCATGCGCGCCGCCGACTTGCTGGCTCAAAACCCGGATCCGAGCCGCGAGGAAATCCGTGAGCATATGAGCGCCAACCTCTGCCGCTGCGGAACGTATGCCCGGATCACCTTGGCCGTCCAACGCGCCGCGAAGGAGGCTTGATCATGGGCACGATCGACAACATCCAGGCTGGTACTATGACCCGCCGCAGCTTCCTCGGATTTAGCGGCGCGCTGGTCTTCGCCATCGGAGCCGGCGGGCTCGAGCACGTGGCCCGCGCCGACGATCGGCTTAGCGAGATCTCCCCGAACGCGTGGCTCCGCATCGCGCGCGACGGCAAGATCACCATCATCTTTCCGCTGACGGAAATGGGACAGGGGAGCTCGACGTCTCTGCCGATGATCCTGGCTGAGGAACTTGACGCCGCCTGGGACGACGTTGTGGTTGAACAGCTCGACCGGGACGACCGCACCTACGGAAACCCGCTGTTCGGTAACGTCCTCTACACTGCCGGAAGCACGGGCGTGCGCGCTTACTTCACGCCGCTGCGTTTGGCCGGCGCCCAGGCACGACGTATGCTGATTGAGACGGCTGCACGGCATTGGTCGGTCGATCCCTCGGAGCTTGAGACCGAGCCGAGCCTGGTCCGTCATCCGGCATCGAACCGCACGATCAGCTACGGCGATTTGGTCGATCTCTGGGATGCATCGGTCCAGATCCCCGAGGTGACGGAAGCCGATCTGAAATCGCCCGCAGACTTTCGCTATATCGGCTCGGACGCCCCGCGCCGCGATAGCTTTGCGAAGTCCACGGGAGCGCAAACCTACGCGATCGATGTGACCGTGCCGGATATGCTGTTCGCGGCTGTCTTGCGCGCCCCGGTCGAGGGCGAAAGTCCTTTGAGCCTTGGAGACGAGGCGGCGCGCAGGTCTACAGGTGTGGTAGATGTGGTGATCCTGCCCGATGGTGTGGCCGTCGTGGCGGATACCTACGAGCATGCGCTCGCCGCGCGAGATCTTCTTGACGTGACCTGGTCCGAGACCTCGCCCGCCCGAGCCTTCGACAGCGAGGCCGACCTCGCAGCCTATGCTGCCGCCGCGCAGGATCTGGCACAAACCGCTGCGGTCTGGTCGGAGAAGGGCGATGCGCCGGCCGCCATTGCCGGCTCGGATCGCCAGGTAGAACGGGTCTATCTCTCGGACTATGCCTATCACGCCCAGATCGAACCCATGGCCGCCGTTGCCTCCGTCGACCCCGACGGCAAGGGCGCTGAGGTCTGGGCCGGGACCCAAAGCCAGACGCTGACCACTCTGACGGTGACCAAGGTCCTGGACACGACACCGGATCGCGTGCGCCTCAATATGATGACTATGGGCGGCGGGTTTGGGCGCCGCACCGCGCTGATGCAGGAATACGTGCGCGACGCGCTGCTGGCCTCAAAGGCGACGGGCCGCCCGGTCAAGGTGGTTTGGACCCGCGAGGACGATGTGAAAACCGGCGCACTTCGCCCAGCGGCCGCGCAGCATTTGAGCGCTGGAGTCACCGGGGATGGTCGGGTCAGCGGCTGGCGCCATCGGGTCGCCGCGCCGTCGGTCATCGCCTTCTTCAATCCGGTTCGTTGGGAGCAGGTGAAACCGAAGGACATCATCACCATGAAGGGGTCGGACAATCCCTTCTATGACCTTCCCGATCTTCTTGCCGAACATGTCGTGACTCAACGGGGCGCCAGGCTGAGCCCGTGGCGCGGGATCGGTGCCTCCTACACGACCTTCGCAGCCGAAGCCTTTCTGGACGAGGTCGCGCATGAAGCGGGCCAGGACCCGGTTGAGTTGCGCCGGACACTTCTGGCCGACAACATCCGCGGCCAGAAGGTCCTGTCGCGCGTTCTGGAGATGTCGGACTGGGCCCGCAAGCGGGACGGCACGGCGCTTGGGCTGGCGCTTGGCCACTACGGGCCAAGCCAGGGTGCGCTGGTCGTCGAGGTAGGAGTCGACGCGGACAGTGGGCTGATCTCGGTGACAAACGCATGGGGTGCCTTCGACGCGGGCCTGATCGTAGCCCCCAACAATGCGCTCAACCAGTTGGAGGGCGGCATCGTCTACGGGCTCAGCAGCGCGTTGAAGGAACGCGTCACTATCTCGTCCGGCGAGATCGAACAGTCGAATTTCTACGACTACGAGATCCTTCGGGCCAACGCAGTGCCAGAGATGTCCGTTGAGCTTCTGGAGGTTGACGCGCCGCCGACAGGCATTGGCGAGCTCTCGACACCGATGGTGGCCCCGGCCATCGCCAATGGCTTCTTCGCGCTGACCGGGCGGCGTCTGCGGCACATGCCCTTCACGCCGGACCGGGTGCTGGAGGCGCTGGAAGCACCCGTCTGACCACGGTCAGAATGCTGCCGACCCGGCGGGCCGGGTCAACCGATTGCAGGCGATGCGTCAAGTTGACGTACCGCATGTCGCGCTTGCGGGCTGGCCGCATGGAGACGCAGATGGATCTGAAGTGGATATCCTCCCTCATTGCGCCCACCTGCCTTGGATCGAATGTCCGCTCTGTCCGCCTTGCGGACGAACCGCCGCCGAGGGTGATGACGTGGTGCCCCCGAACCGCTTCCTTGCAGGCCGATCTCTAGGCCCCGTACTGCGGAGACAGCCATGACCAAGATTCTCGTTCTCTACTACTCGTCCTACGGTCACGTTGAACGGATGGCAAGCGCTGTTGCAGAGGGCGCGTCCGAAATCGACGGCGTGAACGTCGTCGTCAAACGCGTGCCTGAGCTCGTCCCCGAAGAGGTCGCCCGCAAAAGCGACTTCAAGCTCGACCAAGCGGCGCCGATCGCCAGTCCTGGCAAGTTGGCTGACTATGACGGCATTATCTTCGGAACGCCGACGCGGTTCGGAAACATGTCATCGCAAATGCGCAACTTTCTCGACCAAGCCGGCGGACTTTGGGCGGCGGGGAAGCTCATCGGCAAGGTCGGTTCGGTATTCACCTCGACCGGCACCGGTGGCGGCAATGAAACAACGATCACTTCGTTTTGGCATACGCTGGCTCACCAAGGCATGGTCATCCTCGGCCTTCCCTATGCGAGTCCCGAGTTGTCCGATATCAGCGCGGTGCGTGGCGGGTCCCCCTACGGCGCCGCAACGATCGCAGGCGGGACAGCGCTCACTCTCCCTGGCGCCCATCGCAAGCCACGTCCTGCGCCAGCACCGGGCGGAGGTCCTGGAGCAGCGGATCAAGCTCGGCATGGGCAAGCTGCCGGAGGCGGCCCTGGTTTTCTCGAACATCGAGGGGGCCCCGATCCGGCCTGACAAGCTCAGCCGCGATTGGGCGAACCTGGTTCGGTCCAGAAAGCTGCCTCTGGTGTCTTTTCACGCCCTGCGGCATACCAATGTTTCCCTGCTTGTGGACGGCGGCCTGGACGTGTATCAGGTCTCCCGCCGGATTGGCCACAGCAGCGCCAGCTTAACGTTGAAGACCGATACCCACCTGTTCCGCAGCAAGGAAGCGGAGGCCGCAGAGGCGATCGAAGCGGCTCTCGGGAACTGACCGGTCCCATTCGGGTACTAACGGGCGGGTCGGCGAGACGTCAAGTGATTGAAATCTCTACGCGGAGGGGTGCCGGAGTGGTCGAACGGGGCGGTCTCGAAAACCGTTGTACGCTTGCGCGTACCGTGGGTTCGAATCCCACCCCCTCCGCCAGAAATATCAATAACTTAGCTATAGAGAAACGGTCCCGAATCGGGGCCGAACAAAGGGAGAATTCCGACTTTTTGCAAGTCGGAATTCCGACTTCCGTTCGCAAAACGTTCTAAAAGGCTACCCGGCCTCGCCTTTGGGGAAGCACTCGATCACGCCCTTGGCGTCGGGGAATTTGACCCGAATCACGTCGCGCGCATGGTTGCAGGCGGCCTCGGTGTCGGACTCCGCGACCAGCTGATCTGGGGTTTGCATACCGGCGAGCAAGACGATCAGGATCCACTTCATCCATCAAAGATGATCCTTGCTGCCTTCGTGCCTCAAGGCGCTTCTTGAAAGCGGCGGCCGCCTGGCCGCGGCTGGGCAGCCAGTAGTGCTTCATGATCATGTCGACCGTCGCCGGGCTGTGACCCGTCACGGTGGCGATCTCGAGCGTGCTGCAGCCGGCCTCGGCGAGCCGGAGCACAGCGGTGTGGCGGAGGCGCGAGAACCACAGCGCCGTGAAGGGCTCGCGCTTGTCCGGATCGAAGGGCACCGAGACCGTCTTCATGGTCTTGGGCGCGGCCGCGCGGATCTCGCCGAAGATGCTGTTAAAGGTGTCCCCCCTTGTAGGGCCGGCCGGTCGACTCGTCGATCAGGATCGCGGTCCCGGCCAGGCCGCGCTCCGCCTGGCGGGCATACTCGGCCTCGAGGCGCTCGACCAGTTGGGGGACATGGTCGACGGGCAACACGACCCGGGCCCCGGTCTTGCCTTGCTGGAAGTGGAAGCCGCCGTCCCGGCAGATCTTCCGCGACAGGCCGAGCAGAACCGCCTTGCGCTGGCCGAACCACTCGTTGAGCGTGAAGGCCGTGCCGATCGAGTGCCGCCCCACAGAGATCGTTCTCTTCCAACTGATGTGGCGGTGGCGGTTCAATCCTTACGTTGGCGGCACGCATCGACGTCCCATCGGCGCCCAGAATTCCGACGTAATCGGTCCGCCGTCCCAATCATCCGAAGATGTCGTTGGTGATGCCGGCGTACCAGCCGTCGGCCTCCAGCTTGGTCTGCTGGCGAATTTCTGCGTCTTCACCGACCTCGCTGATGAAGCCGTCGATCTTGGCGATCTTCTCCTCGGTCGCCTCGTAGTTGGCCCCAACCTTGACCGCGTCCTCGGCCGCCACCGTGCTCCAGCAGGTGTTGCGGAACCTCGGCGGGAACTTCTTTGATCCGGTCAGCTCGTGGCGAATAGCCATGGCCGCGACTTTGGCCTGGCTGTTGGCCGAGAAGGCTGACTTGGGCATGTCGCCGGGGATGCAGGCATCGCCCACGACGTAGACCCCCGGCACCGTACGCGAGGCCATGGACTCGGGCACCACCGGGCACCAGCCGCTGTCGTCGGTCAGGCCAGCGAGCCGGGCAATCGCGCCGGCCTGCTGCGCCGGGATGACGTTGGCGACACCGGCCTTGTGCTTTTCGCCGCCGGCGATCAGCGTCATGGTCGCGGCGTCGACGGTCTCGACCTTGCCGCCGAATTCCTCGGGCACCCACTCGATCATGCCCTCGTAGTAGTTCTCCCAGGCCTCCTGGAAGAGCGCCTGCTTGGAGTGCTTGTTCTTGGCGTCCAGGATCAGGATCTTCGACTTCGGCTTGGCCTGCTTGAAGTAGTGGGCGACAAGGCTGACCCGCTCGTAGGGGCCAGGCGGGCAGCGGTAGGGATTGGGCGGAGCCGCCATGACGAAAAGGCCGCCGTCCGCCATGGCCTCGAGTTGCTTGCGCAGGATCTGGGTCTGCTGCCCGGCCTTCCAGCTGTGGGGCATGACCAGCGAGGCAGCCTCGCTGTAGCCCTCGATCGAATCGTAGACGATATCGATTCCGGGGGCGACCGCCAGGGCGTCGTAGGCGAGCTTGCCGCCGTCCTGCAGGGCAACCGTCTTGGCGGTGGTGTCGACGTCGACGGCGCGGTCGAAGACCAGCTTGATGCCGTAGTTTTGCGAGAGCTTCGCGTAGCCATGGGTGATGCTGTCGAAGCTGCGCATCCCGCCGAGATAGAGGTTGCTGTAGAAGCAGGTCGTATAGAGCGGATTCTCTTGGACCAGGGTGACATCGAGCGCGCCCTTGCTGTCGCGCGCTGCGTACTTGGCCAATGTGGCGCCGGCGGCGCCGCCGCCGATCACGACCAGCCGGCCCTTGCTCTGGGCGCGCAGCAGCGAGGGTGCGGCGACCGCCGTGGCCAGGGCGCCCAGGCCCTTTCCGAAGCTCCGTCGTGTCAGTTTCATGATCTTCCCTCCCGAGGCTATTTCATTGCTGGCGCTGAGCGGCGTAGTAGGTCGCCAGCGCGGTGATCTCTTCGTCGGTGAGCGCGTTGGCGACGCTCACCATGGCCGGGTTGTCCCGACGGCCCGACTTGTACTCCCGCATCGCGATGATGAAGTAGTCCTTCGGCAGGTGCCCGAGGGGCGGAATGCCGCCCTCGAAGGCGTCGAGCCGATGGCAAGTCGAGCATTGCGAGGAGAGGTATTCGCCGTACTCCAAGAGCTCGTCGCCCAAGGCGCCTTGCGGCAAGGCCAGCAGCAAGGCGAAGGACGACGCAGCGAGCAGGCGCTGCGGCAAGTTCATCGCTGGACCCTCCCGGTTTCGAATTGCGGAAAGTCTCTCTCTGGTGCGGTTACAGCGGCAGGCGGTCCTCGATCGCCGCGATCCCGGCCAGGGCGCAGTCGTGGTCCTCTTCGCCGCCGGGGGCGCCGGAGACGCCGACCGCGCCGACCATCTGGCCTCCGACAGAAACCACCACGCCGCCGCCCAGCATCAGGGCGTTGGTGATGTCCCGGGCGCCGGACTGCGGCATGCCGCCCTTGGTGGCGGGCACCAGTTCCTGGGTGTCGCTGCGAAAGCTCACGGCGGTCCAGGCCTTGCGGGTCGCGGTGTCCGGCGTGTGCGGTCCGGCGAAGCGGTCGCGGACCAGGGCCTGCGGCACGCCGAAGCGGTCGACGACCGCGACCGCGACCTGGAAACCCTTCTCGTTGCAGGCCTTCATCACGGACTGCGCGAGCTCGACCGCGAGCTGCGGCGCCAGCACCTGGAAGGTCACCAAGGGCTCTTCGTCCGCGGTGGCCGGTCCCGCGAGCACGCCAAGGATCACGCCGATTGTAGCAAGCCTTTTCAGCATCTCTGCCCCTCTCCCGTTCTCGGGTCTTCGTGAGTTCTCATTTGCCTGCGTCAGCCCTCCGGGCTGCGGCCGAGCCGCGCCAGCAGGTCGCTCAGCATCGGCCAGAAGAAATCTTCGCCGGGATAGCCGACGATGCGGCCGACCTCCGCGCCCTCCGCGAAGAGGACGAAGGTCGGGCTGAAGACCACCGCATCGACCGCCTCCAAGTCCCTCGGCCTGGGCGCGGTCATGTCGACCCGGCGCAGCGGCGCCCGGCGGCCCTCGGCCGTCTTGTCGTAGACGATGCCGATCTCGGCCCGCCAAGCCGCGCACCAGGGGCAGCCCGGCTCCTCGAACATCAGGAGCTCCGCCGCTCTCGGCACCCCCGGAAAGATCAGGAACAGCGCGAGAACCGCGGGCAGCATCAAGCCCGTCTCCCAGCGCCGCGGTCCCGATGTTTTCTCGCTTCGCCCCTTGAACATCACCACTCACATTCAAACTTGATATATTGTCTAAAACGAATACGATTGTCGCAAGAAAATTATAGGCGGGATGCCCAGTGTTTTTCGGCACGGCTCCTCGCAGAGGCGAAGCAGGAGGAAGACTTGACCACCAGGACCATCGCGTCCCTTGCGGCACTCTTCGTGTCCCTGGGGTTCTGCATGACGGCAAGCCTGGCTGACGAGCTGGTGGCTTATAAGGTCGTCGACGATTCGATGATCGAAGCGTCGTTGACCGGAAAGTCCGGCGATCCGAAGCAGGGCCGCAAGGTCGCCATCGACCGCAAGCTCGGCAACTGCCTGGCCTGCCACAGCCTGCCGATCCCCGAGCAGCAGTTTCACGGCGAGACCGGCCCCGACCTGGCCGGCGTTGGCAGTCGTCTGACCCCGGGCGAGCTCAGGCTGCGTGTCGTCGATCCCAAGGTCGTCAACCCGGAGACCATGATGCCCGCCTTCTA
Source organism: Kiloniellales bacterium (assembly GCA_030066685.1). NCBI lineage: Bacteria > Pseudomonadati > Pseudomonadota > Alphaproteobacteria > Rhodospirillales > Kiloniellales bacterium. Next base: position 84,446 of record JASJBF010000034.1, read on the forward strand.
CAGGGTCAAAGGCTTGAACCGGGTGATGAAGGACTTCGCTGGCAAGCCGATCCTGACCGCCGAGCAGGTCGAGGACGTCGTCGCCTATCTCGTGACCCTGAAGGAAGACTAGGCGCCTGCGGCCGCGACGCGGAACGGGCGCTCGGATGCCAGCCAAACGGCAGGAGAACGGAATGACAAGCCAGACAGGACCGAACCAAACGCGCGCGACGGGCTGGACCCGGCGCCGGTTCATCATCACCGTCGGCGCGGCCTCGGCGGCCGCAGCCGGCTTGAACGCGCTGACCGCCGGCCTTGCCTGGAGCGCCGAAGAGGCCAAGACCACCGAGGAGGAGATTAAACGCCTGGTCGGCGGCAAGGAGCTCGCCGACGGCGCCAAGATCATCTCGATGGACCTGCCGCAGATCGCCGAGAACGGCAACACCGTGCCGCTCGAGATCGCGGTCGAGAGCCCGATGACCGAGGCGGACCATGTCACCGCAGTCCACATCGTCGCCGACGGGAACCCGCGCCCCGGGGTGGCGAGCTTCCACTTCACGCCCCTCAGCGGGCGCGCCCAGGCCTCGACGCGGATGCGCCTCGCCAAGACCCAGAACGTCATCGCCATCGCCGAGACGTCCGACGGCAAGGCCTACATGACCAAGGCCGAGGTCAAGGTGACCATCGGCGGCTGCGGCGGCTGACCGCGGCAAGCGACGGGAGCACAGCAAACATGGCGACACCCAAGCCCCGGGTCCGCGCACCCAAGAAGGCCTCCAAGGGCGAGGTGATCGAGATCAAGACCCTGATCTCTCACCCCATGGAGTCCGGCCAGCGCAAGGACCGCAAGACCGGGGAGATCATCCCCCGGAAGATCATCAACAGCTTCACCTGCACCTACAACGGACAGGAAGTCTTCAAGGCCGACTTCCATCCGGCCATCTCGGCCAACCCTTACATGTCCTTCTTCGTGAAGGTCGAGGAGAGCGGCGAGTTCGAGTTTACCTGGGTCGACGATGACGGCTCGACCTATTCGAAGAAAAGCAAGCTGACGGTCAACTGACCGCGAAAGGGGGAGGAGGATGCGCAGACTGGGACTGGCCCTGCTTTGCGGCGGGGCGGTGAGCCTGGCCTTCGCCGGGGTCGCCATGACCGACGACGCGGCCGAATGGGGCCCCTACAAGGTGGGCGAAAAGCGTTCGGGCTATACCTACGCGCAGCCGGAGACCCGGGCGATCCAGGAGGACGACTTCGAGAACCCGGCCTTTCTTCTGGTCGACGCCGCCGCCGAGCTCTGGGAGACGGCCGAGGGCGAGGCCGGCAAGTCCTGCGCCGACTGCCACGACGACGTCGAGAGCCTGAAAGGTGTCGGGGCTCGCTACCCGATCTTCTACGAGCCCTGGGGCAAGCTCATGAACGTCGAGCAGCGCATCAACCAGTGCCGCACCGAGAACATGAAGGCCGAGCCCTGGAAGTACGAGTCAGATGCGCTGCTGGGCATGACCATGCTGGTCAAGTCGCAGTCGCGCGGCATGCCGATGGAAGTGGCCATCGACGGCCCGGCCGCCCCCTTCTATGAAAAGGGCAAGGCCTTCTACGAGGAACGCCGCGGCCAGCTCGACCTGGCCTGCGCGCACTGCCACGTCGACAACGCCGGGACCATGCTCCGCGCCAACCTGCTGAGTCAGGGGCAGCCGAACGGCTTCCCGACCTATCGCCTGAAGTGGCAGAAGGCCGGTTCGCTGCATAGGCGGCTGCGCGGCTGCAACAAGCAGGTTCGGGCGACGCCCTTCAAGGCGGGATCGGACGAATACGTGAACCTGGAGCTCTACATTTCACACCGGGCCAACGGCCTCCCTGTTGAAACTCCGGCGGTCCGCAACTGAACGGTCTGCTGTCCGGTCGCCGTCCCCGACTTGGGACCGCCTCTTCGAGGACGGCGGCCGTTTTCTTAGCTCCGCTCTCCGTCCCGCCTCGGCGCCGCGCCGCGGGCCAGAGCCATAGGATGCCGAGCCACCATGTTCAGCCGACGTGACTTCCTGATCCTGGCCGCGACCACCGCGGCGTTGACGGGGGCCAAGGGCCGCCTGGCCCGGGTTGCCGCCCAGCAGGCGATTACCCAGGAGGATCTGCTGTCCTTCGACTCCCTGGGCCAAGTCACGCTTCTGCATTTCACCGACCTTCACGCCCAGCTCCGGCCGATCTACTTTCGCGAGCCCTCGGTCAACCTGGGGGTCGGCGAGGTCAAGGGCTTGCCGCCGCACGTCACCGGCCAGAGCTTCCTAGAAGCCCACGGCATCGCTGCCAAGTCTGCCGAGGCCTACATGCTGACCGACCAGGACTTCGAAGCCCTGGCCCGCAGCTACGGCCGAGTCGGCGGCCTCGATCGCATGGCCAGCCTGGTCAAAGCGATCCGGGCAGCGCGGCCGGACAAGACCCTGCTGCTCGACGGCGGCGACACCTGGCAGGGCTCCTACACCTCGCTGGTCACGGACGGCGCCGACATGGTCAAGGCCATGAACGCCCTGGGCGTCGAAGCCATGACCGCGCACTGGGAGTTCACCTACGGCAGCGATCGGGTCCAGGAGCTGATCGAGGAGCTGGCCTTCCCCTTCCTGGCGGGCAACGTCGTCGACACGGACTGGGAGGAGCCGGTCTTCTCTCCGACTCAGTTCTTCGAGCGCGGCGGCATCAAGGTCGCGGTGATCGGCCAAGCCTTCCCCTACACGCCGGTGGCCAACCCACGCTACAAGATCCCGACCTGGTCCTTCGGCATCCGCGAGAAGGAAGTCCAGGGCCACGTCGAGAACGCCCGCGCCGAGGGCGCCGAATTGGTGGTCCTTCTCAGCCACAACGGCTTTGACGTTGACCGCAAGCTGGCCGGCCGGGTCGAGGGCATAGACGTAGTTCTGACCGGCCACACCCACGACGCACTGCCTCGGGTGGAGACCGTCGGCAAGACCCTGCTGGTCGCCTCGGGCAGCCACGGCAAGTTCCTGTCGCGCCTTGACCTCAAGGTCGAGGGCGGCCAGGTGGCCGACCACCGCTATCGCCTTATCCCGGTCCTCAGCGACGCCATCGAGCCGGACCCCGAGATGACCGCGGTGATCGAGGAGATCCGCAAGCCCCACGAGACGGAGCTGCGCCGCGTCCTGGGCCGGACCGAAAGCCTGCTCTACCGCCGCGGCAACTTCAACGGCACCTTCGACGACCTGATCTGCCAGGCCCTGCTGGAGGAGCGCGACGCCGAGATCGCGCTCTCGCCCGGCTTCCGCTGGGGCGCCTCGCTGCTGCCCGGCCAGGAGATCACGGTCGAGGACGTCTACAATATGACGGCCATCACCTATCCCAACGCCTACCGCAGCGAGATGTCCGGCCAGATGCTCAAGGACATCCTCGAGGACGTGGCCGACAACCTCTTCAACCCCGATCCCTACTACCAGCAGGGCGGCGACATGGTGCGGGTCGGAGGCCTCGCCTACACCATCGACGTCCAGAAGCCGATCGGCAGCCGGATCAGCGACATGACCCTTGCTAAGGACGGCATCCCGATCGATCCGGCGCGGAGCTACGTCGTCGCCGGCTGGGCCTCGGTCAACGAGGGCACCGAGGGCCCGCCGATCTACGACCTCGTCGCGCGCTACATCGAGAAGAAAAAGAGCGTCGTGGTGCCGGAAAACCGGAGCATCCGCGTCGTCTCATGACCGGGATGGAGGTCTCCACCCTCGCCGCGGTCGGGGCGGGGATCCTCAGCTTCCTAAGCCCCTGCGTCCTGCCGCTGGTGATTCCCTACCTGGCCTTCCTCGGCGGGGTGACTCTGCAGGAAAGCGATTCCGAGTCTTCGAGTTGGACGATCCTGCGCCGCGTCCTGCCCTCGGCGCTCGCCTTCGTGCTCGGCTTCTCCACGGTCTTTATCGCCATGGGCGCGACGGCCTCGGCACTCAGCGGTCTGATCGCGCGCTACATCCACGTCCTCGCGCCGGTTGCCGGCGTGGTGATCATCGTGCTCGGATTACACTTCCTGGGCGCCTTCCGGATCATGGCGCTGTTCCGCGAGGCCCGCTTCCACATCGAGTCGCGGCCGGCGGGATTGCTCGGCGCCTACGTGATCGGCCTGGCCTTCGCCTTCGGCTGGACCCCTTGCGTCGGGCCGATCCTGGCCGCGATCCTGATGGTCGCCGGCAGCGAGGATTCCATGACCTACGGCGCCTCGCTCCTCGGCGCCTACGCGCTTGGCCTGGGCGTCCCTTTCCTCCTCGCGGCGGTCGCCGTGCAGCCCTTCATGGCCTTCCTCAAGCGCTTCCGCCGCCATTTGGGCAAGGTCGAGAAGGCCATGGGCGGCCTGCTGGTCGCGACCGGGCTGCTCTTTGTCACCGGCTCGATGTCCGACATCGCCTACTGGCTGCTGGAGACCTTTCCCGCCCTCGGCCGCATCGGCTGACGCCCGCGGCTCAGGGATGCACGTAGGTCCAGCCGGAGAGCTGGCGCTCGACGATCTCGGCGACCCCGGCCTGGACGTAGTCGACTCCCTCGATCAGCTCCTCGGGGTTGTGCTTGGTCGCCTCCAGGGTGTTGCCGCAGCCGATGAACTGAACGTTGTACTTGAGCAGGCTCTCGACCCGCTCGCGCACCGGCGAGGTCTCCTTGTAGAGTGCGGTCATGCCCGGTCCGAAGACCACGATGGCGACCTCGACGTTGTCCATGCCGTAGAACTTCTGCATGTTGACCGCGTTGTAGAGCGTGTCGTTGATCTTGCGCGTGTCGTCGGTCGAGATCTGCAGCAGGATTTTCCGCGGCGCGTCGAAGTCCGGCGGCGGATCGGCGATCTCGGTCTCAAGCTGACCGGCGGCGAGCGGCGGCGCCGCGGCCAGGCCAAGGCCGAGCAGCAGGCCGGCAAGCAACCTTCTGGTCATATCTCCCTCCTCATCCGAACTGCAGCCAGAGCATGCGGTCGAAGGAGCGGATCTCGCGCAGGATCGAGATCACCGCCTCCCCGTCCCCGGCGTCGATCACGGCCCACATGCGTCCCAGGGACTCCAGGGTGCCGCCCATGATCCGCTTGAACTCTGGCGCCGCCGCGATATCCGCCGGCGCCTGCTCGGCGCAGCGGCGGTAGAGATAGGCGGTGACCGCGGTCTTCGCCCTGAGGTCGTTGACCTGGTCCGGCACGCCGAAATCCGGCGGCGCCTTCCGGAAGACCCAGAGCGCGTCCATGGCGGCGTTGGCCTCGTCGATGCAATCCGAGAAGACCCGCACCTGATTGCGCGCCCGCAGCGCCGCCAGCGCCGGGCGGATCGGCGCCAGCGCCTCCGCGGCCGGCTCCGCCAATCCTTCGCCGGTCGCCGAGGCCGCCTTTTCCAGGCGTGCCGCGACGTCGTCCAGCAGGCCCGGCCAGGCGTCGTCCTCCCCGAATGCGTCCGGCGGCGCCTCGCGGAACGGCAGGACCTCGGCGGTCCAGAGGGCGGCGGCCTGCTGCAGCTCGATGTTGGCCACCGCCGGGTTGCCGGTCCGCAGGTAGAAGACCGCGCCGCGGTAGTGCGTGTAGGCCTTGGCGACCGCGGCGTTGAAGCGCGCCAGTTCGCCCGCTCCGGCCGGAGCGGCGATCGCGACCATCAGGAGGCCGAGAAAGATCAAGCGTCGAGCGGACATCGGGCACCTCCCGGAAAGGGGCTCAGGGATCCTCGGCCAGGACCGGCAGCATCAGGCGGTCGACCGGGGCGAAGTCGTCGGTCAGAAGCGGCACCCCCGCCGCCGCGATTCGGCGCTGGAGGTCTTCCGCGGGCCAGCGCCGCCAGCGCGGTCCCTCCGGGCCCACAGCGGCCAAGCGATCCCGGCCGCTGCCGAGCCGGCCGGCGACGACCAAGTAGGTGACCCGGCCGCCGCCGAGCTGGTCCTCGTCAACCCAAACCTCGACCTGCTCGAAGACCTCGGCCAAGGTCCGGACGCTGGCCAGCAGGAAGAGCGGGCGCCGTGCGCCGTCGACCACGTTGAGGGCGTAGAAGCCGTCCGGCTTCAGGCGGGATTCGAGCAACCGGGCAAACTCCAGGGTGGTCAGGTGCTGCGGCACCGAGATGTCGTGAAAGGCGTCGCCGACGATGACGTCGAAGGCCGTTGCCTCCGGCATCGCGGCGAGCGCCCTGCGCGCGTCCCGGTGGGTGACCTCGACGTTGCCGCGCACGCGGTCCCACAGAGCGCTGCGGGCAACCGCGGTCACTGCCGGGTCGATCTCGGAAACCAGAAGCCTGGCCTCGGGATAGCGCGCCGACCAGGCCCGCGGCAGGGAGTTGGCGCCGCCGCCGATGAAAAAGGCCGTGAAGTCCTCGGGCGGTCCGAGCCGCAGGGTCAGGAGCCGGTCGGTCAGCGCCAGGTAGGAGGAGTGCAGCCGCAGCGGATCCTCGCGGTCGTTGATGCCGTGGCCGAGGTGATCGAGGACCATGGCCGCCGCCGGGCGGCCGATCTCGGCGGTCAGGTCGACGACCCGGATGCAGTAGTAGTCGCTCTCGACCAGGCAGGGGCTGGTGAAGGCTTGGGTTCGAGCGCCGCCCCCGAGCGCGGCGGCCAGTGCCAGACCCAGGGCCGCGGCCGCACCCCAGGCCCGGCGCCCGGCCGGGCGCGCGGCGCAGCCGAAGCCCAGCGCCATAGTCAGATAGGCGGCCGCGACGGCGAGCACCGAGCCGACCGAGCCGATCCAGGAGATCAGCACGTAGCCCGCCGCCAGGGTCCCGGCGATGCTGCCGATGGCACCGACGGCGAACATCTGGCCGATGGCCTGCCCCGGCGCCCGCGGCAGTGCGTCAACCGCCAGCTTGGTCAGGATCGGCGACAACGTGCCGACAAAGAGGCTGGGCAGCAGGAAGAGTGCCGAGGTCAGCAGGACGATCGCGGTGATGGGGTGCAGCCCCGCGGAGAGCACCAGGGGCGAGACCAGCCGGATCAGCGGCAGGCAGGCGGCCGTCGTGACCGCCGCCAGGCCCAGCAGCCAGGCGAGCTGCCAGCGCGCCTCGCGGTCGTCGCGGGTCGCCAGGCGGCCGCCGACCCAATGCCCGATCGAGAAGCCGGCCAGCACCACGGCGATGACCGCGGTCCAGGTGTAGAGCGACATGCCGACGTAGGGCGCGATCATGCGCCCGGCAACGATCTCCAGGATCAGGCCGCCCGCCGAGCTGACGAAGAGCACGCCGGCGTAGAGCAGCCGCCGGCCGCCGGCGCCGACCTCCGCCCGAGGCCCTTGCAGGGCCATGGGCGCCCCGGCCTCGATCGGCTCTTCGCCGCCCTCCAGCTTCACTTCGCCTGCCATCTCTGCCCCATGCGGCCCAGAAACCGCGTGCAATTACATATTCACACTATAGAATGTGTTCGCCCGAAAGGACAGCTTGCAGGCCAGATTTCGATGCGGAGGGGTGCCATGATGCTGACGCGGCGACGGCTGGTGCAGACGACCTTGGGTACGGCGGCTGGCGCCGCCCTGCTGCGGCCCTGGCAGCGGGCCCTAGGCGAGACCGAGGAGCCGCGCCTCAACGACGACGGGCTCTACGAGCAGCCCTTCTTCGTGCAATCCTTCCTCGACTTGGCCGAGGACCTCGAGACCGCGGCGGACGCCGGCAAGCGATTTGCGGTGATGTGGGAGCTGAAGGGCTGCCCCTACTGCAAGGAAACCCACCTGGTCAACTTCGCCGACCCGGAGATCCGCAGCTTCGTCAGCGGCAACTTCGACATCCTTCAGCTCAACCTGGTCGGCGCGCGCGAGGTCGTCGACTTCGATGGCGAGGCGCTGGAGGAACGTGCGTTAGCTCGCAAGTGGGGCATCCGTTTTACCCCGACCACGATGTTCTTCCCGAATGACCCGGAGGCGGTTGCCGGCCGCCCAGGCCAGACGGCCGAGGTCGCGCGCATGCCCGGGTACTTCCGGCCGCTGCACTTCCTCGCGATGTACCGCTTCGTCCAGGAAAGGGCCTACGAGACGACCAGCTTCAACGCCTATCTGCAGCGGGCATCCGGCGGCTGAAGGGCACGGCAAGACGCCGGGCCCGAGGGGCCCTCGGGCGCCATCTCCCCTGTCCAAACATATTCGATTATGATAAAATATCTGGAATGAATGAGTTGGGCTGTCCGGCGCTTGCGGGCGGCCGATGACAGACCCCCGATGGAGAGTCCCAAGGAGCCTGTTGCATGACTGACCGAAAGCCGAAAGCGTCCAGGCTTCCGGCCTCGCCCGAGCGGCGACGTTTCCTGCTGGCCGGCGCCGCCGGTGGCGGTCTCGCCTCGGCCGGCGCCTTGGTCGGCGCGGCCGCGGCCGCCAGCAACCCCGAGAATCTGCCGCCTAACGTCGCCGACTGGTCGCGCTACCTGGGCAGCGGTGTCGACGCCCAGCCCTATGGCGTGCCTTCGGAGCACGAGGCGCACGTGATCCGGCGCAACGTCCCCTGGCTCACCGCGACCCCGGAATCCTCGGTCAACTTCACGCCCTTGCACGAGTTGGACGGCTTCGTCACCCCCAACGGCCTCTGCTTCGAGCGGCATCACGGCGGCGTCGCCGAGATCGACCCGGCGGACCACCGATTGATGATCCACGGCCTGGTCGAGAAGCCGCTGATCTTCACGATGGCGGACATCAAACGCTTCCCCCAGGAGAACCGCTTCCACTTCCTGGAGTGCGCCGCGAACGGCGGCATGGAGTGGCGCGGCGCGCAGCTCAATGGGGTGCAGTACACCCACGGCATGGTCCACTGCGTGCAGTACACCGGGGTCCCGCTGAAGCTGCTGCTGCAGGAAGCCGGCCTTAGGACCAGCGGCACCTGGATCCTGGCCGAGGGCGCGGATTCGGCAGGGATGTCGCGCTCGATCCCGATCGAGAAAGCGCTGGACGATTGCCTGGTCGCCTATTCCATGAACGGCGAGCGCCTGCGCCCTGAACAGGGCTATCCCCTGCGCTTGGTCGTCCCCGGCTGGGAAGGCAACATGTGGGTCAAGTGGCTGCGCCGGATCGAGGTCGGCGACGCCGCATGGTACCACCGCGAGGAGACCTCGAAGTACACCGATCTGCTGCCGGACGGACGGGCCTACAAGTTCACCTGGACCATGGAGGCCAAGTCGGTGATCACCTCGCCTTGCCCCGAGATGCCGATGACCGACACCGGGGCCCACGTCATCAAGGGCCTGGCCTGGTCGGGCAACGGCCGGATCAAGCGGGTCGACGTCTCCCTGGACGGCGGCAAGAACTGGCGGACGGCCAGGCTGCACGGCCCGGTGCTGCCGAAGTGCCTGACCCGCTTCACACTGGACTGGGTCTGGGACGGCAAGCCAGCCCTGCTGCAGAGCCGCTGCATCGACGAGACCGGCTACGTGCAGCCCGAGATCGCCGCCCTGCAGAAGGTCCGCGGCGTGAACTCCATCTACCACAACCACGCGATCCAGACGTGGCTGGTGAACGAAAGCGGCGAGGTCGAAAATGTGCGCTTGGGCTAGACGGCTTGGCGGCTTCGCCGCCCTCGGACTCGGCGTGGCGCTCGCCGCTTCGGTCGCCTGGGCCGAGCCCGGCGGCTTCGGGCTCGGCCGCGTGGCCACGCCGGAAGAGATCGCCGGCTGGGACGTCGACGTCCGCCCCGACGGCACCGGGCTGCCGCCTGGCTCGGGCTCGGTCGAGCAGGGCGAGGCGATCTACCTGGAGCGCTGCGCCGCCTGCCATGGCGAGTTCGGCGAAGGGGCCGGCCGCTACCCGGTCCTGATGGGCGGCTTCGAAAGCCTTCAAGAGGACCGGCCCGAGAAGACCATCGGCAGCTACTGGCCCTATGCCAGCACGATCTGGGACTACGTCCAGCGCGCCATGCCCTTCGGCGAGGCCCGCTCGCTGAGCGCCGACGAGACCTACGCGGTGACCGCCTTCCTGCTCTACCTCAACGAGGTCGTCGAGGACGACTTCGTGCTCAACCGGGAGAACTTCACCGAGGTGCGACTGCCCAACGAGGACGGCTTCTTCCTGCGCAACGGTTCCGACCTGCCCAGTGGCGAGGAGCCTTGCATGAAGGACTGCAAGGCCGCGGTTGAGGTCATCGGCCGAGCGCGCACGCTCGACGTGACGCCTGAGGACGAGCAGCAGGCGATCGAATAGGCTCAAGCGCCTCGGTCGACTCGGATCGGACCTGAGGTTTCGGGGAAAATTCCGGGTTCAGTCCGCGGCGGCCGCCACAAGCTGCTTGGCGCGGCTGCGGGGTTTGTTGCCTGCGCAGTAGATCCGGTAGAGCACGCCGATCACCTCCTCCACGTCGCGGCTCGCTAGGCTATAGTAGATCGCCTTACCTTCGCGTCGGGTAGTGACCAGGTTTTCCTCGCGCAGCACCGCAAGCTGTTGAGAAAGGGTCGGCTGGCGGATTCCGAGGCTGGCCTCCAGATCGCTGACGCTGCGCTCACCTTGCGAGAGCAGGCAGAGGATTGTCAAACGGTTCCGATTGGCCAGGGCCTTGAGGAAATCAGCGGCCCGCTCGGCGTTGTCCGCCAGCGCTTCCATATCCTTCTCCTTGAGATCAGCCATGATCGCCTTTCGCCTTAAAGCACCTTCACCCCTGGGCCGTCACCTGCCGGCCAATTCTCGCCGGCCACCGGGAATTCAGACTGCATTTCATTTCATTGCGGCAGAATTATAGCCCGGATCGGGAGGGCGCGTCAGCCATCGTCGGGCTTCCCAGACGAACCGCCGAACCGCTGGACGGCGCGTCTGACCCTAGACTCGGTCACCGGCGCCCGCAACTTCCAGCGGAGCGGAGAGGCGATTGGCCAAGCCCTCGACGCGGCGCCTGAGGTCTGCTTCGATGTAAGTGGTTGGCAGCCGTCAAGGAAGCAAATCGTGTCCCGAACCGAACTCCGGGGGCCTGTGTGGCCAAGCCCCGCTCGTTGTGGCTTCAAGGTCCGATGGCGGAACCGGTAATGCCGGAGCTCCCCATCCCCCTGCTGATGGCCGGCCTCGGTTTCGCGATCGGGGCCGCCTTCGGGGCGACCGCGCGCTTGGCCGAGTTCTGCACCCTGGGGGCGATCGCCGATGCCTTTCTGGCGGCCGACCGGCGGCGCCTGCGCAGCTGGCTGCTGGCGATCGTGGTTGCCGCCATGGCCAGCCAGGCGATGGATTCGGCGGGCTGGATCGACCTCCGGGACTCGATCTATCTGACCAGCGACCTGCCCTGGCTCGGCGCTGTCCTTGGCGGCCTCTGCTTCGGCTTTGGTATGGCGCTGGTTGGGACCTGCGGCTATGGCGCCCTGATCCGGCTGGGCGGCGGCGATCTGCGCTACCTAGTGGTGGCCGTGGTCCTGGGTGTTGCCGCCTACATGACGCTGGGCGGGATTCTCGGGGTCTTCCGGGTCGGTGTGATTGAGGCCACCAACCTCGAGCTGGCTGCTGACAGCCAGGGCCTGGTCGACCTGCTCGTCGCGGCCACGGGGCTCTCCACGGGCGGCCTGCGCTGGCCGGTTGTCGGCGTGGTCGCTGCCGGCCTCCTGCTCTACTGCTTTGCCGATCCGGGCTTCCGGCAATCCCGGCCGGCGGTCATCGGCGGCGCCCTGATGGGCCTGCTGGTCGCCGCCGGCTGGTTCGCCACCGGCGTTCTCGGCGCTGACGACTTCGACCCGGCGCCATTGCGCTCGCTTACCTTCGTCACGCCGATCGGCGACGCGTTGCTCTACCTCATGACCTTCACCGGCTCGACCATCGATTTCGGCATCGGCTCGGTGGCCGGCGTGATCGTCGGCGCCTTTCTCGCCAATCGGGCCAAGGGGACGCTCCGGCTGGAAGGCTTCGACGGCAGGCGGGAGCTACTGCGCCACCTCTGTGGAGCCACATTGATGGGCTTCGGCGGGGTCACTGCGCTGGGCTGTACCGTCGGCCAGGGGATCACCGCCATGTCGACCCTCGCGCTGTCCGGCCCTCTGGCGCTGGCCGCGATCTTCTTGGGCGCCTATCTCGGCCTCCGCTTCCTAGAGACTGGGCGGCTCTGGCGCCGGATCTCGGCCTTATCCGCTCGCTAACGGCGTCGGCATACCCCAAAAAAGCAGCGGGAGCCTTGGAGCCGAAAGTCATCGCGCCCTCAATAATGGGGACGCAAGGGAACGGTGTTTGCTCGCGACATTTGGAGGGTTCTAAGCTTGTTCCAGCGGAAAACCAACGGGAGGCCCGTCATGAAGATCAGAACTCTAATTCCGGCGGTTGGCCTGGTGCTTGCTGTTGCACTCAGCGCCGGCCTGGTTGCCGTCGCCGGCACGCAAGAAAAGATGAAGGTCGCTTATCATCTATCGGAAGAAGGCAAGGTTGGCTTCGTCCTCAACAACATTCGCAACCATCTCAAGGGTGTGGGAGGCCCCGCGAACGTGGACATCGTCCTCGTCGTGCACGGCCCGGCGCTCAAGGCCTTCCACGACATTCAGGCCGAATCAACCGTCCTGGAGCGAATGCAATCTCTGCTGAAGGAAGGGGTCTCTTTCAACGCCTGCGGCAATACGATGCGCGCGCAGGGCGTTGAAACCAAAGATTTGCTGCCCGGCTTCGTCCGCGTCGACCAAGGTGGCGTCGTTCGCCTCGCCGAGCTGCAGTCGGAAGGTTATGTTTACCTTCGGCCGTGAAAAACACCGGTCATATTGGTACCGCCGTTAGCTCCGAGTCGCGAACCTCCTCGTCGCTGGTTTAGGCCATTTCGAGACCGGCAACTCAAATGGATCCTTGTCAATTCTGCCCGCTTTTCCCAGTTGGTTGTTGGGAAGTTACGGCAGCTAAGAGGCCTGTCTCAAAATGCGATAGTCGTCTGCTGTTGCCTATCTTTCCCCGTCACGGCCTGCCTGCCAAACGACCTGTTGACCCTTCATAGCCGACATTCGCAACCTTGATCGCGAACGGCTCTTTAGGGTCGATGCTAGCCATTCGGTGTGGCTGGGATGCGCCGTGCTGGCATTCTCACCGTGGCCCAAACAGGGCCGCACCACTAGATAGACGCGACACGACCGTTCAGCAGGTAAAGTTGGTTACGGGGGCAGGATTTGAACCTGCGACCTTCAGGTTATGAGCCTAATGGGCTGGCTCCTACCTGGAGTTACTAGGGATTAGAATTGCGGGCTCTGCCGGGCGGCCGACTAACGCTCCTATCACTGAGTCGTCTAGCAAACAAGAACCGCAAACCAAATTGCAAACGAACTCTGCGTCACCACACAGATTCGGAAAAGACTCGACGAATCAATAGAAGCCCGTATCCCTTGGAATCAATACACTCCAGCACTTGTCAGTACAGAGCATCATACCAATTAGCAAACTCGAAAACCGTTGTACGCTTGCACGTACCGTGGGTTCGAATCCCACGCCCTCCGCCATATTTCAATAGCTTAATCGGCCCCAGCGTCTGAAGTCGACGAGTAAGGGGCGGTCTTATCGCGAAGCGATGGCCCCGGCCGCGCCCGCCACCGCACCGGCGGCAGCCCGGTTGATCCATTTCTGTGCAGACCGTGCAGATACGAGCTTTTTGGCACGCTCCGCGGCCGCCGCATAGCCGATCAAGACCAGTCCCCAGACTGCGATGATCACCCCGCTCAGTTGCAAAGCCGCGCTCCAAGACAAAGCCGCCACGTCGAGGACGGCCGGCAACAGTGCAACGTAGAAGCCGATGGCCTTCGGATTGCCGAGCGGAAGAAGCGTACCAAGCCCCACCAGTCTCCACCGCTCCCCTTCAGGTGCGCTCGGAGGAATCTCGAAAGGCTCGGACACCCACAGTCTGTACGCAAGGTAGAGCGGTTAGGCGACACCGAGCCACTTGATGACGGCAAACATCGGTCCCAGGGTCGCCGCCAAGGCTGCAAGGCCGGCGACGGCCAGGGCGAAGAGAAGGAGGTCGCCAAACACAAGTCCCACGAAAAACGGCAGCGTTCGGCGCAGCCCGGTTGCAGCGCCTTTCGCCATCACCGCGGCGGTCGCCGGCCCCGGCAAAATTGAGTCGGCGGCGAACACCAGTGCAAAGGCGAGGAGGTACTCAACCTCCAAGGCGGTCCTCCTCTGCCGAGGCGCTTGCGGTGCACGACGTCCGAAGTTCACGCTGACGGCGCAGACGGTCAGGTCGAGCCGAAGTCAAAGGACTGCCGTTTGGACCACCTGGGCCGTGAGCCGTGACCGGACGCATTTCTATGCCAAAGCGGCCGCCCGGTTGGACGGGGCGCCGTGCCGTCAGGGCGCACCCCAGATGTCGTCGTAGAGAACCGTGTTATCGCGCGGGTTCCGCATGGCGTCGCGGTGGCTGGCGGCCTGCGCCCGGGCTCGCCGAAAGATGTCGGCGGTGAAGAAAACGCCCACGAGGAGGACTGTGTGACCGATCACACTCGATCCAAAGGCCATCGCCGACCCGACCCAGATCGTGAACACGGTGGACCACATGTAAGAGAGGATGAGCATGTACTGAAAGCGGACCATTTTCGGCAGTCCGCTCAGCGGGTTCTGCTTGGGATCCATCACTAATCTAAAAAACTGGCGCAGCATCTCTTCATATCCTTTCGCGATTTCCATTGCCTACGTGAAATCTGACGGTCAGGATCACGGCAGCCCAGAGCCGAGCCTCGCGGCTGGGGCTCGGGTCAGAATATAGGAATTTTATCCTTGAGCCCTGCGGTTGTTCGCTTGGGTGTTGAACCGCGGCTCTCAGGACGCAGCGGGGGCCGTCTTCGCTGCGCGAAACGACAGTCGCCGGGGCCGGAAGGCCGATATCCGCTCGATGTCGGCCCCGGCACGAGAAGCGGCGGTCGCGGAGTGCGGATGACGTCGGCCGCCGCTCTGATCCAAGGTCGCCCCCGCACAAGCCAGTGATTCACTGTCATGAAAAGCCGGGGACGGTGTGTCCGCTGCACCCGTCGAGTTGCCGCGCCGCCTCTGCGCGAGGCCGGGAGTGACGTGTGATCCGGGCCCAATTCGATCGCGTATTGTGGTCGAATTAACGCGGGCCCAGTACCGCGCAGGTGCCTAACGCAGCATCCGAGGCTACTTGTTGGCGTTGCTGGGCTGCCATGACATGCCGAAACAATGGTCGAAGTCATCACAGCGCCGGAAACGACCCCTGACGAAATGGGCGACCTGCTCGTCGCGGTGGCGGAACGGAAGGACCGGGCGGCATTCGTGCGTTTGTTCGAATATTTCGCGCCGCGGGTGAAGAGCTACTTGACGCGTCTGGGGGCGGGCGACAGTCAGTCGGAAGACCTGGTGCAGGAGGTGATGCTGACGGTCTGGCGGAAAGCATGGCAGTACGATCCCAAGAAGGCGCGGGCCACCACCTGGATCTTCACGATTGCGCGGAACAAGCGCATCGACGCGATCCGTCGGGAACGACGCCCCGAATTGGATCCGAACGATCCGGCCTTGGTGCCTGATCCGGAGGTCATCCCGGACGAAGCTGCCTCCGCCGGTGAATGGAGAGCTTTGATCCGGCAAGCGATCGCGCAGGTGCCGGCTGAACAGGCGACGATCTTGAGGCTCCATTTCTTCGAGGAGAAGACGCAAGACGCCATCGCCAAGGAATTGGGTCTGCCATTGGGCACCGTGAAATCGCGGATACGCCTCGCGATGAGGAAACTCCGCCGCAACCTGGAAGAACTGAGGTAATGCCGCACCATCACCCATCCGAAGAGATGCTGCTGCGCTACGCGGCAGGGAGCGCGAGTGAGCCTTTGGGGTTGCTCGTCGCGACGCACATGGCGCTATGCCCGGATTGCCGGCGCGTCCACGCAGCTTACGAGAGCCTCGGAGGCGATGAACTGGAAGGTCAGCGGCCTTCCGCCCTCAGGAGCGATAGCCTGGCGCGCGTTCTCGAGAAGCTTGACGCGCCTGCGGCAACAGCCTTCGATGTCTCGGGCCAACTTGCCGTCGCGACGAGGCGCCACGTCGACATCAGGCTGCCGCAGCCGCTGCGCGACTACATCGCCGGCCCCCTCGAGGGCCTCGATTGGCGAAAAAGGGGCGGCATCGCCGAAGCCAGCGTGTTCGGGGACGGCCCTGACCTTCGGGTCCGGCTGATGCGCATAGAGCCGGGGACGGCGGTTCCCCGGCATGGGCACGGGGGAATGGAATACACTCTGGTGCTGACGGGCGGGTTCAGCGACGCATCCGGCCATTACACGCGCGGCGACGTCGCCATCGCGGATCCCACGACACAGCACCGGCCTGTGGCCGACCCGGTCGAGGACTGCATCTGCCTGACCGTGACCGAAGGCAGCGTCCGCTTCACCAGCCCGATCACCCGGCTGCTGAGCCCCATTCTCCGCCCCTGAAGCCCCTTAGGAACCACGTGGCATTGATGGGCTGCGAAGTTGTGACGGCGCTGCGAGGGCGGCATCAATGACAGTTTCGGATCGGCCACCGTCATGAAGTTTGTCTGCGACGCTCCGGACAAGAAGACCTGGTTCCGCTTCGAAACCGAGGCCGAGGCCGAGCAGGAGTCGACGCTGATGGGTCACGCGGTCGCGAAGCATTTCCGGCGCGAAAGGGAGAAGGCAGTCGCCCGTTACGAACCTGACTCGGCGACATTCATAGAGCAGAATATCGGATTGGAGGCACACGTTCAGC
The DNA here is from genome assembly GCA_030066685.1 of Kiloniellales bacterium. Taxonomy (NCBI): domain Bacteria; kingdom Pseudomonadati; phylum Pseudomonadota; class Alphaproteobacteria; order Rhodospirillales; species Kiloniellales bacterium. Next base: position 100,992 of record JASJBF010000034.1, read on the forward strand.
GCGAGATGCCGCTCTTTCTGACGCTGAGGGATTCGCAGGGCGGTGGTTTGGCAACGGCGATGCTTCCGCCATGCGGTCGTGATGATCCTGCATTCAGGATCATTGTCGTCGGCGTGGAAAATGCCGACCCCTACCCGGCGCATGACTCCGCGATCGAAGCGCTCGGCACACACTACGGGCTCAGCCTTGATCGGTCGCGGTGTTATCCATATCGGAACTAGCGAGTTCTTTGGACTGCGATTCGGCAGTCAGCCTCTCATGCGGGGCGCAAAACCGAAGCGCATTCAGGCATGCGTAGCGCGGCGACGTCTTCATCGCCAGCGAGCGATCTCGCGGCGAGCCCTGTGCCGATTCACGCTTGATTGAAGACGCGCTCTGCGGGGCAGCCGGCTCGGCGGGTTCTATCTGGGCGCCATCAAGATCTCGGCCGTTCAGGCTGTGATGAGCGGAAAGCTCACGCCGAGCGCCCAAGCCAGAATCAGACCGAGCGCAAGTCCGGTGGCCATCGGGTTGCCGGTTCTCTGGCCTACGAAGGCGCCCATCAGCCCGAAGACGAGGAAAAACAGAACAATGACGGGCAGGATGAGCAAAAGGAAAAACAACCTTTCGAAATCCAACGCCACGGCAAGGCCGAGAGAGGCGAGGAAGGCGAGCCGGGCAAAGATCCGGCGCCAGAGGCGCGCGCGCCCCGCCTCTGTCAGCAGGCCGTCCGCCAACATGAAAGGCACCGCGCCAAGCGTCATCGCGAGAATGATTGGGATCCGCCCCGCATGCGGCACGAAGCTCGCCGCGTAGCGGTCGAGCGCCAGGCCGAATACGCCGAGACCGAAGACCAAAAGCGCGACACTCGGAAGGAGGGCGGGACGCCCGAAACCGATGCCGCGACGATGGAGGACGGCAAGCGCGATCACACCGTAAAGCATCAGATGCAGCGCCAGGTAATCCGCAACAAGAACGGGTAGAACTCGCATTTCGAGCGGAGAGAGAACGATCGGTGTGAGGACCGCAGGCAGCAGGACTGCCATCAGAAACGCCGCGCGGCTTGGCGTCTCCGGTCGGTCGGGACCTTGAGGCAGCAAGCCGGAGAGCGGCCAGGCGAGAAGGACGATGCCGACCAGGAGCAGCGCGATCCAGGCGCCCGTCGCGGCGACGGGGCCGGCGCTTTCGCGGCCGAGAGCGTCATCGATCCATCTCCGGGCTTCCCGAAGGGAGGTTGGGCTATAGAGCACGCCCACGTGCTCGACACTGGGCGCGACGGCTGCGCGACGCAGCGTGCCGGTCGTCGGGCTTTCCGCGGTCTCGCCTTCCTCCGCGTCCGGACTTACGAGGCGAAGCGTATCGAGCGCGACCGCGCGAAGGCGCCTTTCCCAGGCGCCGGTGACGATGAGAAGCCGGTCGGGCGTATCGGCCGTCACAGCCTCCGAATACATCGACACCGCGACGACGGCGGCGACGCGCTGGTCCGCGATTGCCTGACGTATGACGATGTCGGATGCCATCGAGTGGCCGACGAGCGCTACGGGGCCCGTCACGCCCTCGAGCGCCAGAGTGGCGTCGATCACCGAGGCCGTCTCTGCGACGAGCCGCTGCGTCGTGCCTTCGATTCGCGTCACGTCCCCGGACATGGGAACCGGATTCCTGCCGTGACCCTGGAAGTCGAAACTGACGGCCGTGTAGCCGGCGCGCGCGAAGGTCAGGGCGAAGGCCTCCATGAGCTGCCGCGAGCCGGCGAAGCCATGGGCAATGACAACGGCGGGTCCGGGGGCATTCTGATTTCGGTAAACAGTTGCCGGCGTATCGCCAACGCGAAGCGGCATAATGGAAAGGCCAGAGCGAGCGGCTTCCAGTTGCCAGACGCAGAGAGCGATGAGCGAAGCCGCTAGAACCCCGATGAGCTTTCTGACACGTGGGATCTCAACCCCCTGCTGTGGTTATGGCACCGATTGCCAAGGCCTACGGCCCTCAGGTCTGACCGGATGACCGCCGACGTCGCCTCTTCGTGGAGAGCCACCGGACTGTGGCGCATCTAGTCGGTGTTGTGGTTGAGGGCAAAACCAATATCCGCTCAGCCACGTAGAGAGGGCCGTAAGAGACAGAACAAATGCGTTCTACGGAAGGTCTAACCGGAAAGCACGCAAGTTCGCGGACCTGGCATCTCAATTCTGCAGCCGCAGAAGCCTTGGTGATCCCCCGACCCATGACGGCCCTCCGCTGCGCAGGACAGACGCCGACACAACCGCGACGACCGCTGTCGCGAGGACAAATGGAGAAGCAACATGAATCGTCTCGGAGCCTTCTTGGTCGCGCTGGTGGCGGGCACAGCGGCAGCGAGCGGGGTCGCCTCGGCCGACAAGCCAGCAACGCCTCTTGCCATCGCCGAGCACATCTTCACGAAGGCCGACGTCGACGCGGACGGAGCCATGACCCCCGATGAATACGCCGGAGGTGGTCTCGGCAACTACGGTGCATCCTTTGAGGACTTCGACCTCGACAAGGATGGTCGCGTGACCCTTGCGGAGTATCGCAAGGTCTTTGCCCGCTTTCACGGCGGGCCTCGACAAGACGACGTCTAACGGCCGCCAAGCGCGCCATTGTGCGGCTGGGCTTGGCCAGTCCTGTCCCTCGCTGAGCAGCAGGTCCGTCTTGGCATGAAGGCATCATCAAATCTGCGCACGGTGCTGCTGACCGCGTTCTTGCAGGGCGGCGCCATCGTGACCATCCTGATCTGGACCGCATTGTCGTTCGTGCCCCTCGTCGCGCTCGTTTATGGCAGCCTGACGGTCTCGGAGATAATCCTGAATGTCATCTTTGCCTGCACCGGCGTGCTGGGCGTGGGATCGCTCTATGCCCTGTGGCTCTTGCTTGCGTCGCCCGAGGCCCGGGTGAGGCTCGCTCCGGACAGCCGCAATGTGCTTCATTGGCTGGGCGTCTTCGCTGCTGGGTGGATCCTGCTCTTCACGCTCCTTGGCTGACGTCGGGACGAGGTGGCGGTCGCCCCATCTCCATCATTCGCTAGGTCGTCAGCCATGCGCGCGCGTGGCAGCGGCGACGTAATCGATGATCAGCTTCACGCCGGCACTCGCTCGTAGCAAAGCGGACCATCCGATCCCGGCTGGGACGTGCCCCGGACCGGTTCTCACCCTCGTGACCGCAGGTCGCGGGGCATTGCCTAGGCGCCGTTTGGAACATATAGTGAACAAATGGCGCGGCTCGATTTGAAGCAGAAGCTCGCGATTCTCAGCGACGCGGCAAAGTACGATGCCTCCTGCGCGTCGTCAGGTGGCGCCAAGCGCGACAGTCGCGACGGCAAGGGGCTTGGGTCGAACGAAGGCTCGGGCATCTGTCATGCCTACGCGCCGGACGGACGCTGCATCTCTCTGCTCAAGATCCTGATGACGAACTTCTGCATCTACGACTGCGCCTACTGCGTGAACCGCGTTTCGTCCAACGTGCCGCGGGCGCGCTTCTCCATAGACGAAGTCGTGCGGCTGACCATCGAGTTCTATCGGCGCAACTACATCGAGGGGCTGTTTCTGTCCTCCGGCATCATAAGGTCCCCCGATGCGACCATGTCCGATATGGTTCGCATCGCCAAACGCCTGCGGGAAGACGAGGGCTTTCGCGGATACATTCACCTCAAGACGATCCCCGACGCCGGCCCGGAGCTGATCGAGGAGGCGGGCCTCCATGCCGATCGCCTCTCGATCAACGTCGAGCTGCCGACCGACCGGAGCGTCAACTCCTACGCGCCCGAGAAGAACCCCGAGACGATCCGGGCGACGATGGCCGACGTGCGGCTGCGCAGGGAAATGGCCAAGGACCGCTCCCACAGGGGTCGACGCGGGAAGCGCTTCGCGCCTGCAGGCCAGTCTACCCAGGTGATCATCGGTGCGGATGGGTCCAGCGATGCGACCATTCTGGGCACCTCCACCCGGCTCTATGCGAGCTACAGGCTCAGGCGAGTCTACTACTCCGCCTTTTCTCCCATTCCGGACGCGTCGGAGAAGCTGCCGCTCATCAGGCCGCCGCTGCTGAGGGAGCACCGGCTTTATCAGGCCGACTGGCTGCTGCGGTTCTACGGCTTCGACCTCAGCGAAATCACCGCCGCCACGGTGGACGGCAACCTCGATCTCGACATCGACCCGAAGCTCGCTTGGGCGCTCGCTCACCGCGGCCGATTTCCGATCGACGTGAACGTCGCGGAGCGGGAGATGCTTCTGCGCATCCCCGGCTTTGGGGTGAAAACCGTGAATCGGATTCTCTCGACCCGCCGACATCGCAGGGTGAGCTACCGGGATTTGAGGAACATGGGCGCAAGCCTGAAGAAAGCGAAGCCTTTCATAGCGACGTCGGACTGGACGCCCGGCGCGCTGATCGACAGCGAGAACTTGCGCGCGCGCTTCGCGCCACCGCCGGAGCAACTGGGCCTGTTGTGACGCTTTCCATTCGACTGCCGGCAATCGGTACGGCCGAAGCCTGGCGCAAGGCCGCGCGCGCCTGCCTGGCGCAGGGCATCCGGCCCGAGAACATTCTTTGGAGCTACGGCGAAGCGGCGCCTGATCTTTTTGCCCAGGAGACCCTCGCTCCTTCCGGCAGAGCCAGGTTCAAGGTTTCGAAATCCTTCATTGATCTCGCCGACAGCGTCGTCTGGCACAGCGACCCGGAACGCTTCGCCCGTCTCTACGCCCTGCTTTGGGAGGTGAAGGACCGCTCGGTCGTCATGGCCGACCGGGGCCATCCGGGCCTGTCGCAGCTTCGCGTGATGGAAAGGTCGGTCCGCCGCTGCCAGCACAAAATGAAGGCCTTCGTCCGGTTCCGGGAAATCGGCGCGGCGGATGCCCTGCGCCGCAGCTTTGCGGCCTGGTTCGAGCCCTCGCATCACACGGTCGAGCCGACAGCGCCCTTCTTCGCGCGGCGCTTTGCCGACATGGACTGGTGCATCGTCACGCCCGACCGGACCGCAGTCTTCGAGGATGGCGAACTGAGGTTTGATTCAGGTCGACAGAGGCCGCCGCTGCCCGAGGACGCGGCCGAAGAACTCTGGTCGACCTATTTTCGGAACATCTTCAACCCGTCGCGGCTGAAGGTGAAGGCGATGCAAAGCGAGATGCCGAAGAAATACTGGGGCAATCTGCCCGAAGCCCGGCTGATTCCCGAACTGATCGCGCTGGCAGAAGCGCGTGCGGTGGCGATGCGGACGGCCGCGCCGACACTGCCGCCACGGCGCGCCGTCAGGATCAAGGCGCGGCCCTCGCCCGGCGATCCCGCAATCGAGCCGGCGGACAGCTGGGACGCCTTGCGGCACTCGGCACAGTCCTGCACCCGCTGTCCACTCTACCGCCAGGCCACACAGGTCGTCATGGGGGAGGGACCGGCCGATGCGGATCTGATGTTCGTCGGCGAACAGCCGGGGGACTACGAAGATCTTGCTGGCCGGCCCTTCGTCGGTCCAGCCGGACGGCTCTTCGACGAAGCCTGCCAGGCCGCCGGCATCGAACGCGAGAGCGTGTTCGTCACGAATGCGGTGAAGCACTTCAAGTTCACGCCGCGCGGCAAGAAGCGGATACATCAGCGGCCGAGCGCGGGCGAGATCTCTCATTGCAGATGGTGGCTGGACCTGGAGCGGAAACTCGTCCGGCCCCGTCTCATCGTCGCCTTGGGCGCGACGGCGGCCGAGGCACTGACCGGGCGCGGTCAGGAAATCCTCAAGCGCCGCGGCCGGATCGAGCGGGCCGACGACGGCACGCCGGTCCTCCTCACCATCCATCCGTCTTACCTGCTTCGACTGCCCGACCGCGAATCGAAAGCTGTGGCAACGGAAAGCTTCCGACGCGATCTCTTGGCCGCAGCCGCCTATCTCCGAAGGCCATTCGCGGGGTCTGTGGCGAGCGCTTGATCGGTGCACGCCTTGGCTCCATCTCCAAGCAGGCCCCAGAGAAAAGACCTCAAGCGAACCCGCGCATCTTCGGAGGCACCTTGATGCCGCGTATCCTTCTGCAGATCGTTGAAACTTGAAACCGTCTCGCCGTCGGGTTCGTCGGTAAAGGTGACGTGCCGTGCCTGAGGGTCACACCATCCACCGCGCCGCGCGGGAGCAATGCCGTCTGCTCGGCGGCCAGGTTCTCGCCGTCTCTTCGCCTCAGGGCCGCTTCACGGAAGGGGCCGCACGCCTCGACGGACGGCGCTGTCTCATCGTCGAGGCCTACGGCAAGCATCTGATCTATCGCTTTGAGGGGCAGGAAGCGCTCCACCTCCACCTTGGCCTTTTCGGTCGGATCCGGAAACGCAAGCTTCCCTTGACCGAGCCGCGCGGCGCCGTCCGGGTGCGGCTCGTAGGGACGACCCATGTGGTCGATGTCAACGGACCGAACATATGCGAGGTTCTGGACGAACAGGCTGTGGCATCACGCCTGCAACGCCTCGGACCCGACGTCTTGCGGCCGGATGCCGATCCGGAACGTGCCTTCCGTCGGATCTCCAGAAGCCGCGCATCGATTGGCCGCCTGATCCTGGATCAGTCGGTCATGGCCGGCATCGGCAACATCTACCGCACCGAGATCCTCTGGCGGCAGGCCATTCACCCCGAGACGCCCGGGCGGGCAATCGATCGCATCGCCTTCGAGCGGATCTGGAGGGACGCGGTCGAGCTGCTCGAGATCGGCGTCAGGCGAAACTCGATTGTAACGGTTGCCAACCCGCCATCCGGGCGTGGCCGGTTCCGCGAGCGCGTGAACATCTTCGGCAAACAGACCTGTCCGAAATGCAAGGGACCGATACGGCGTTTCGAGCTCGACGCGCGCCGTGCCTACGTCTGCGAGGCCTGTCAGCCTGTGCAGACCTGACGATCATGATGACGTTCGTGACTTGCCGGCCGTGCGATCGGGCGGTTCCGCCGCTGGACGAAGGCCAGCGTGCCGGCCCGGTCAGCTCTCGTCAGCATCACGTCCAGGCTCGAGGGCTCCCTGCCGCTTTCGTCGGCATCCGCCTTGACCTCGACTCGGTCTCAGCTTGCCGCGCAGACGAAGCGACGCCGCGTTGAGCCTGTCGATGTCCTCCTGGCCGGTAAGCAGGGCGAGGCCCAGGTCCACCGCCTCGTGCAGGGTCTCTAACGGCGTGTTCCGCCACGCAGGAGGCGGGACGACCTCGCGCCAAGGACGACCGACGGCGTTGTCCAATAGGACGCGGGCGAAGCAGTGATTTTCAGTGATCGGCCATCCATGCCGCAATGCCGCGGCCGGAAGCGCAACGTCAACGAGCGACCGCCAAGCCGCTCGGAGTTCGGACTCCTCGGAGGGTTCCGTAATTTCAAACATCGAGACTTGTTTGTCTTCGCGGCGGTCCGACATCGCGTTCCACATGGGATGGCCGTCTTCGGATCCTTACTCGGCACGCCGACCCGTCCGCCGCCGCGGGCGTGCTCAAGAGCCGGCACACCTGCTAATTCGCGCGACGCGCCGCCTCGAAGTCCCGCGCCAGCAGGCCCCGCGTGATGGTCCCGCTACACCCGAGCCCAGACTTCGTCGGTGGGACGCTGCCGACCCGAAGAAACAAGAGCCTCGGCTGCGAGCCGCTGCAGAACGGCCGCGTAGTCGACGTCTGTCTGCGTCACGTTCCTCTTCGAAAGGATCTTGTCGGCAAGGACCTGAAGTCGCGCCGCCCAGGATATCAAGTTTGCGCGTTCGACCATGATTACCTCCTCTGTTGATGACTTCATACGCAGGCGACGCCAATCCCGATTGCTTCGATCGCAAGTCACGGTCGCATCGCTGCGCCCGACGGCGGCTCGCGTCGCACCACCTTCGCCGAGTCTGCAAATGAGTGAAGGCGCTGTGCGCGTGTACCAATCTCCAGGCCGCCGAGTGAGAGGCACGCCGTCCGGTCTGCCATCCGTCCTTCTATGCCTGCCGGCTGGCGCAAACATGCATCCAGGACATGGTCCGAAGCGCCTCCCGTGGCGTATTGCAGTGCAACAACCGAGGCAAGCCAAGGAGCTATGACAGATGAGCGAACTTGTGGCGGGCCGGGTTCGACGTTCCGGTATAGGAACGATTTTCAGGGCTTGGGCCGCCCACCGGCGGGCCCGCAAGACCTACGACGAACTCATGGCCCTCAGCGATGAGACCCTCTACGACATCGGTGTGAGCCGCGCCGACATCTGGGCCGTGTCTCAGCACTGCGCTGGCGACGTGCAGCGAAGGCAAACGACCCATGCCTAGCATCGCGCGCAGAAAAGCGTGCTGACCAGGCTCTTCGTGCCTGTCACCGATAGCGTCACGAAGAGCCTGATCCGAAGCCTGCTGCGCCGCTTGGCGACATCCAGAGCGGCGCAGCCTCGGTACCCGGAAAAAATCTTCAGCAAAAGCTTGATTCCCAAGGGCATCCGCCCCAAATCGCACATTGAAATCAATATAATATATAAGTTAACAGACTGATAAATAAAGATTAAAATCTCAAACCTTCAGGACCAAAGGAGATCTAGCATGCTCACTGTGGGTGACAGCCTGCCCGAGTTTTCCGTCGTTGGCGTGAAGCCGGGCGCGATGGAGCCGGGAGACGGAAGCGCTTTCGAGACCATTACCAGGGACAGCTTCGAAGGGAAGTGGAAGGTCATTTACTTCTATCCGAAGGACTTCACTTTCGTTTGTCCCACTGAAATCACCGAGTTCGCGCGGCTGACGGAAGAGTTCGAGGAGCGCGACTGTGTCGTGATGGGCGGCAGCACCGACAACGAGTTCTGCAAGCTGGCGTGGCGCCGCGCCCATCCGGACTTGGCCCGTCTCAACCACTGGTCCTTCGCAGATACGACGGGATCGCTGGTCGATGCGCTTGGAGTGCGATCCGAGGAGGGCGTCGCCCTTCGCGCCACCTTCTTGGTGGATCCGCACAACACGATTCAGCACGTCGCCGTGAACAACTTGAATGTGGGTCGCAATCCCACGGACACCTTGCGGATCCTCGACGGGCTTCAGACCGACGAGCTCTGCCCCTGCAATCGCCCCGTTGGCGGTGAGACCCTGCAGGCTGCCTGACCTCAGGCGTCGGAGGCGTGGGCCCGGTCGGCCTGCGCCTCGCGCCGGTCTTCCATCACCAAGAGATGAAGGTCAACGAACATGTCGATTGAAGCACTGAGAGCCCGACTGCCGGACTATGCGAAGGATCTGAAGCTGAACCTGTCCAGCCTGCTGCGCGAGGAGGTCCTTACCGAGCAGCAACTCTGGGGCACCCTCCTCGCTTCGGCGATCGCGTCGCGCAACGTCGAAACCCTCGCGGCGATCGAGTCGGAAGCCGCTCAACATCTGTCGGCCGACGCGATCGCGGCGTCCCGGGCCGCCGCCGCCATCATGTCGATGAATAACGTTTATTACCGCTTCGTTCATCTCGCGACGTCCGGAGAGTACAACACCATGCCGGCGCGCTTGCGCATGAACGTGATCGCCAACCCCGGCGTCGAGAGGTCGGACTTCGAGCTGTGGTCCCTGGCCGTCTCGGCGATCAACGGTTGCGGCCTCTGTATCGAGGCGCACGAAAAGGAGCTCCGCAAGGCTGGCGTCGGCAAGGAGGCAATCCAGACGGCGGTCCGCTTGGCCTCGGTTACGCATGCCGTCGCGGTCGTCCTGGAGTCCGAGGCGCAGGCGCCTGTGGCTCGGGCGGATGCCGCTTAGCCGAGACCTTGGCCCATGGAACAGCGCGGCCAGGGTCGGCTGTCCGGCTCGAGGGGCCGCGGCAGCGCATTGGCAGCGTAGAATCCCTGGCGCAAGCCCTGACGTCGTCACGGAAGCTCGAATAAAGCGTCTCGAAGACAAGTCTATTCCGTGGGCTAACGCGTATATTGGAATGTATCAAAAAACTGACCAAAGGTCAGACCGTACCACCACCGCTCGATCTAGGACGAAGGAACCATGAAAGCTGACAACAAGTTTCAGACCTGGATTATCCTTGGCCTCCTGCTGGCCTTGGCGCTTTTTGCCTTTCGTGGTGGGCCGGCGGAAACCTTGACCGAGGTCAGCTACTCCGACTTCCTGGCGCAGGTCGAGGCCGGCCAAGTCCAGGAGGTCACGATCCAAGGCCAGGGCATTTCGGGTCGCTACGACGACGGAGAGTCCTTTCGCACGTTCGCGCCGGCCGGCACCGATCTTGTCGCGCCGCTGCGCGAGCAGGGCGTCCGCATCACGGCTGCACCCGAAGCTCAGCCCGGTTTACTCGGTACCCTCTTCTTCTCGCTTTTGCCCATCCTGCTCCTGATCGGCTTCTGGCTGTTCATGATGCGACGCATGCAGGGTGGTGGCGCGGGCGGCGTCATGAGCTTCGCCAAGAGCAAGGCGCGCATGCTGTCGCCCGACCAGAAGCGCGTGACCTTCGAGGACGTGGCTGGGATCGACGAAGCGAAGCAGGAGCTCGAGGAAATCGTCGACTTCCTCAAGGACCCGCAGAAGTTCATGCGCCTCGGGGGCCAAATCCCCAAGGGCGTGCTGCTGGTCGGGCCTCCGGGGACGGGAAAGACCCTGCTGGCGCGCGCGATCGCCGGCGAAGCGAACGTGCCCTTCTTCACGATCTCGGGCTCCGATTTCGTCGAGATGTTCGTCGGGGTCGGAGCGTCGCGGGTCCGCGACATGTTCGAGCAGTCCAGAAAGAATGCGCCCTGCATCATCTTCATCGACGAGATCGATGCCGTCGGCCGCAGCCGCGGCGCTGGCCTCGGTGGCGGGCACGACGAGCGCGAGCAGACGCTCAACCAGCTGCTCGTCGAGATGGACGGCTTCGAGGCCACCGAGGGCGTCATCCTGATCGCGGCCACCAACCGGCCGGACGTTCTCGACCCGGCCCTGCTGCGGCCCGGCCGCTTCGACCGCCAGGTCGTCGTGCCCAATCCGGACGTGATCGGCCGCGAGCAGATCCTCAAGGTGCACATGCGGAAGGTGCCGCTCGGCCCGGACGTGGACGCCCGCATCATCGCGCGCGGCACGCCGGGGTTCTCGGGCGCCGACCTCGCCAACCTGGTCAACGAGGCCGCCTTGCTCGCCGCCCGGGCCAACCGCCGCCTGGTCACGATGGCCGACTTCGAGGCCGCGAAGGACAAGGTGATGATGGGTGCCGAGCGCCGGTCCATGGCGATGACGGAAGACGAGAAGCGCCTGACCGCCTACCACGAAGCGGGCCATGCGCTGGTCGGCCTTCTGGTGCCGGGCAACGATCCTCTGCACAAGGTGACGATCATCCCGCGCGGTCGGGCCCTGGGCGTGACCATGAACCTGCCGGAGCGCGATCGCTATTCGATGAGTAAGAGCGAGATCGAGGCGCGACTCGCCATGATGTTCGGCGGCCGGATCGCGGAGGAGCTGATCTTCGGCCGCGATAACGTCACCACGGGGGCCAGCAACGACATCCAGCAGGCGACCGACCTCGCGCGCCGCATGGTCACGGAGTGGGGCATGAGCGACAAGCTTGGCCGCCTTCGCTACAGCGAGAACGAAGAGCAGGTCTTCCTCGGGCGCTCGCTCGCGCAGAGCAAGAGCGTTTCCGAAGCGACGGCCCGTCTCATCGACGACGAAGTCCGGCGCATTGTCGAGGAGGCTGAAGACCGAGCCCAGCGGGCGCTGGAGGAGAACATGGACGCCCTCCATGCGGTATCCGAGGCTCTGTTGTTCTTCGAGACCCTCAGCGGTGATGAGGTCCGTCGAATTCTTGCAGGCGAGCCGCTGGTCCGCAGCGACCAGTCCGACGAAGGCCCGTCCTCCGGTCGCAGCGCCATTCCCTCTACCGGTAAGGCCGGATCAACAGGCCACCGCCCGGTTTTCGGAGCCCCGCAGGCGCAACCTCAGAGCTAGTGCCGAGAGACCGGCCCGCGCACGGCGGGCCGGGACTCTCCGATGGGACCGAGACAGAGCCGCGGACGGCAAAGCTCTGACGTTGCAATGCTCGCCTTAAACGGAGGTTGCGGCCCCCTTGGCCATGTTCACGGCAAGGTGGGTTTGCGGGTCCAAGTCTAAGGGATCGACGTGGCCGGGGACATGCCAAGCGACAGCCTAGATGACAGCCGGGCTTTCCGAGCTTACCGAGACCGGATTCTCGTTTCGGCGAACGCGGCTGGACGCTCCTCCGCGTCCGGACTTGGGGCCAACGGGCAGTCCGGAGCGCGCTGGGATCGCCTGAAGCCTGCGACAGCGCTGCAGAGGTTGCTGGGTTTCGCCAAGAGCCTGGCGTCGTTCCGTCATCATTTGAGTCATTGGGTCATGCTGCTCGCGCTCGTCGTGATGTGGGGCAGCTCCTTTGGCCTGACGAAGATCGCTGTCTCCACAGCCTCCGCAGACAGCGTGGTCGCGGCTCGGCTCTTCGTTGCCGGCCTTTTCCTTGTCGTCGTGGTCCTTGCGTCCGGGAAGCGCATCCCGAGGGACGGCCGCGCCTGGCTGGCCTTCATGGCCATGGCCGTGCTGGGCAATGTCTTGCCCTACTGGCTGATCACCTGGGGGCAGGAGACGGTCGAGAGCGGGCTCGCGGGCGTCCTGATGGCGGTCATGCCGCTGGTGACGCTGGTTCTGGCGCATGTCTTCGTCAAGGACGACCGCATGACGCGACGTAAGACGGTCGGATTCCTGCTCGGATTTCTCGGGGTCGTGGTCCTGATGGGTCCCGGAGTCGGCTTTGGACTTGCCGGTTCCGGCGGTGCGCTGCTCGCCCAGCTCGCGATCATCGCCGGTGCCGTTTGCTATGCCGTCAATACGATCATCGCCCGGCACTGCCCGGAATCGGACAGCTTGATTGCCGCGGCAGGCACCGCAATCGCCGCGAACTTGCTTCTTGTGCCAATCAGCTGGAAGGACCTGCCAGCCGTCGTCGGATCCTTCGATTTGGCGTCGTTTCTGGCGGTCGCGATCCTTGGGGTCGTTTCGACGGCTCTGGCGCCGATCCTGTACTTCCACCTGATCCGGCGGGCCGGTCCGACGTTCTTCTCCCTGACCAACTACCTCATTCCTGTGTGGGCCCTGCTGATCGGGATTGTCTTTCTGGAGGAATCGCCGGGATGGACGGCCTTCGCCGGGATGGCTCTGATCCTGGGTGGGATAGCGGTTTCGCAACTCGCGAAGGGCCGAGGACCCGCTACGCGGCAGACCGGGACGACGTCGCGGGTTCCGCAGGGATACCATCGACCCGGACCGAAGAGCCGGAGATCCGGAAGATCCGACAGACCTGAAGCCTGGCAGCTGGCGTCAGGCGAGGCCGCGTCCAGGGCCCCGGCAGGGCGGCAAGTGCCATAGCGCTCAGGGAATGAGCCAGGCGCCCTCGACCTCTCCATCGGTCCAAGAGAAGCGCGCGCGCCGGTGGCCCCTTGCCGCCAAATAGAGCCATTCGAGGCCGTCGATCGAGACGGATATGGCGGCAAAGTTCTCGCGGCCGGCGTCCGGATCGTCGGCATCGCCGGCGCTGGATGAGGCCTGCGGATTTGCCACGACGGTGCCGGGCATCTCCGCGACGCGGTAGCACGCACGGCTGAAAAGTCGGGTTGCGCGCCATGCCGTGTCTGCGAGTTCGTCGTCCCTGTGCAGGGTCGCCCGTCCATCGGCCCGCAGCTGGACCTTCTTGGACGGGTCATAGAAATGCACGGCAACGCGCGGGTCGGCCGATATCTCGCGGAACTTGGCCGAGCGAGCGTCCGTGTGGAAGCGAAGCCGGTGCTGCATCACGTCGACCGCTCTCAAAACGACGGTTCGTACGGCGGGAAAGCCGTCGTCGCGCCGGGTCGCGAGCGCCGGTGTGTGGAACGGCGATCGGCGGTCCTTCACCCCGCGTCTCAGGAGACGCCAGGCTTCGAGCAGGCTTGCATCGAGATCATCGTAGAAGGGGGGCGCGGGCCGCACCCTCGGAGCTTCCGGTCGGTCTGTGTCCGGGCTCGACTTGATCGGTTCCATCGTTCCAGCACGGGAAATGAGTTCGAACAGTTGCTACGGGTCTCGACTAGCTACGGTTCACTTTCCTGGTGTCTGTCATTACTCGGGAATGCTGATTTCGGTCGAAGGGCGCCCGCCATCGAGAGAAATCCGAAGCGACCGATATTTCGTAGTGATTATCAAATGGCGGTCAGTGGTGACCGTGTGGTGATTTTCAGCCTTGTGGACGAGAAGACATGACTTTCAGCCTGCCCGACCTACCCTATGCTGGTGACGCTCTTGAGCCATACATCTCTGCGAACACGCTCAGCTATCACCACGGCAAGCACCATGCTGCTTATGTCGATAAGCTGAACGCACTCCTGGCTGGCTCACCTCTTGCCGATCGGACCTTGGAGGAGGTGATCGTCGAAGTGAAGGACGATCCCGAACAAGCAGCGATTTTCAACAACGCAGCGCAGGCCTGGAACCACGCCTTCTATTGGAACTGCATGACACCGAACGGCGGGGGCCGTCCTGGCGGCGAGGTCGGCGAGAGGATCGCCAGGGATTTTCATAGCTTCGAGAGCTTTCGCTCAGAGTTCGCGGCCGCGGCGAGCGGACAGTTCGGCAGCGGCTGGGCTTGGCTCGTCTTCGAGCGTGGGCAGCTGCGCATCACGGCGACGTCCAACGCCTTGACGCCCGTGGCGCAGGGCCAGCACGCCCTGCTGACCTGCGACGTCTGGGAGCACGCCTATTATCTTGACTACCAGAACCGGCGCGGCGACTACGTGGAGATGTTCCTGGAGAAGCTCGTGAACTGGCAGTTCGTCGAGCAACAGCTCACGGCGGCGGAAAGCCGGGCGACGGCGGCTTGACGGCCTTTGAACCTTCCGTCCAAGCCTTTCCGCCAGGTTCATCCGATGCACTTGGCGACGACCGGGAGAGGAATATGGGTGTCATTGCGAGCTACCTCGTCGCTGTGAAGGCCTTCATGATTGGCACGGCAATCGGCGCCGGCGCCGTTCTCGTGCAAAAACGGCGCGAAGCAGAAAACGCCCGGAGACAGCGCTGATGCTCTTCCGCCTCTCCCTCAATTTCGCCGCGCATCTCGTGGCCGGGGTCGCCTTTGGTGCGCTTGCCGCCTCTGCCGCCCACGCGCTGCGGACCAGAGATGACGAAAGCGGCACATCGGCCCAGAGCCCCACGGCTGGTCCTGCGCCGAACAACGCCGAAAACAACCGTTGACTCTGCCCGCCTTGCCGCCTGCACCGCCTCAGGTGCTGCCCCGTCCTTGTCCGGATCGGCCTCCGGCTTGATCGGGTCCACTTCGATCAGACACCTTTGCATCTAGCCCGGAGTCCCGCTCCAAGTCATGGCAAGAAGAGCACAATATCCGGCCAAATGGATTGCGTGCACTAGCGCACTTCCCGATCAGACGCATTCGCGTCTGGCCTGGAGTAGTGCGCTAACACGTTGAAACGAGCGCATTACATCCGGCCAGATGGATCGCAAAGCGACTCCATCTGATCGGATAATGCCCTAGTCGACCCAACCCAGCAGGTTACGGATAACCGACCAGCGAGGCGGTTCGGCTTGTTTGGTCTCGCCCTGGATCCAGTAGTTGTAGACCTCGGCGATACCGCCGCTCTGCTTCTCGATCATGAGCCAGGCGTTGAGATTGCGTAGCAGAAGCCGACTGTCCTCTGCGACGATGTAGACGACCGGAACCCGTATGACCGGCCGGGGTATGACCGCGGTGAATTCCGGATAGAGAATGGTCCAAGCCGCCCCCTGCTCGGCGGTGTCCAAAAAGGCGTCGGCCGCCGCTTCATCGGATTCGAAATACCTGGCCTGGGCCTCCGGCGAGGAGAGCCGGACGATCCTGGCCTCCGGCAAGCGGGTCGAAATCCCCCTCGGCAGCTCATGGAACGGGCTGGTCGCGATCAGGACCTCCCCCTGGTCTCTGATCGCTTGCCAAGTCGCGAAGTCCTCGCGCCGATGATCGGGCACAAGGAAGGCCGCCGTGGCCATTTCGAAGGGTATCGTGTCGACCACCGACTCCCTGTCCCTCAGCTCCAGGGGCATGGAGTTGAACACCGCGTCGCAGTAGCCGGTGTCCAGGCGCTGCGGGCCGTCTTCCAGCTGCGCAAGGGGCCGGAACTCCAGGCTCAATCTCAGGCGCTCGGCGAACCTGTGCGCCAGCTCGATGTCGAAGCCGACCAGCTCGCCTTCGGCGTTGAAGTAGGACAGCGGATAGTTGCCGGGCAAGTAGCAGGCCCGCAGCCTGCCGCTTTCGACGATCTGCGCATAAGATCGCGGCCCGGCGTCCTCGGCCGAAGCGACCGGGGCGTCCCTGTAGACCACCGCCGGCTGGGGACGGCGCAGAAGATTGAGGCCCTTGAGCACGTCGTCCTTGGTGTAGGGCACGACGACGACGTGGGTGTAAAAAGCGCGCACCCCGATCAAGGTCGCCGCGATCAGAAAGCCACCGAGGGTCGCTACGCGCAGCAACGGCCAGGGGCGGATACGGGTTATGCCCCGCAGGGCGAAGGTTCCGATCAGGGCGATGCTCGCGTAGTGCATCGCACTCAGGAAGATCGCTATGCGGCCGCCGATCACGTTGATCGACAAAAACACCTGGAAGAGGTCGAGGGGCAGCTCGGCCAGTTCCAGGACGAGGGGGATCGCCAGGATCGCGCCGCCGAACAGGCCGGCGATGCCTGCGAGGATCACCTCGGGGTATTGCTCCGCCGAAACCGGCAATCCGATGTACCAGCCGGCAAAGAGCACAAAGCTCAACGATAGGATGGCCCCGGTGGTCGGGAAGCTGTAGAAGGTCGGGATCAGCACGTCCACCGTCGACTCGACGTCTTCGTCATCTTCGGAGGCGCCGGCCTCGCTTGCCGACTCGGCGATCAGCCGCTTGCAGGCCGCCGCCATGAGCGGCAGCACGACCAGGACGCTGCCGGTCGCGAAGGCCGTGATCATCGGCGTATGAAGCTCCCTGACGACGGTCCCGTAGCGCAGCGGCGTCACGCTGGCGACCAAGGCCGGCAGCACCCAGAGGCCGAGGACCAGCGCCATCGAAAGGAGGACGACGACGTAGACCTGCAGGCGGGCCAGATCTTCGAAGCTCATCGTTCCGGCTGCGCTGGCGATCAGCGCGAAGACGCCCAACGGTGCGAGCTTGGCCACGAAGCCCGTGACCCTCATGAGGGTTTCGGCCAGCGCCGAAAGCGGCTCGAGGATTGTTTCCTTCCGCTGCACGCCGATCATGGCGAGGCCGATCAGGATGCTGAAGACGACGACCGCCGGGACGATCGTATTGGCCAGCGAAAAGAAGGGGTTGGCTGGAATGTAGAGTTGCAGGAAATCCGGCGCCGTTTCCGATTCGATCGAGCTCTTCTGGAAGAAGGAGCGCGACGGCCAGTCCGGAAAGGAGAGCGGGGACAGCACGACCAGGACGATCCCGATGCCCCAAAGCAAGAGAAGGACGCTGCCGCCGCGCAGGGCGAGTTCCTTGACCTCCTCGTAGCTGAGGCGGCCGAGCCCGGTGATCAGCGCCACGACGATGTAGGGAACGACCGTGACCTGCAGCAGCCGGACGAAGGCGTCGCCGACCCACTTCAGCGGGGCAACCAGCTCGCCGAAGCCCAGGCCGGCCGCCACGCCGAGGAGCAGGCCGAGCAGAACCTGATTTGCCAGGCCGATCCGGGGCTTCTTGCCGGCTTCTGGGGTCAAGCCCCCTGTTCCTTTCCGGCGCTCTTGTACGGAGTCACCCTCCTTCGGGCCAAACCCGACGGAGGGTCGAAGCGCCTTGCCTTTGCGCGCCAGGCGTGTCGCTTTGTAATCGTCGGTCGCATCCTTCGAGACAGCGGTTCGGCCGGTTTGCGCTGCGGCCCCGGGCCGGCTATCTCAGACGGTCAGCACGATCACCGGGCCCAGGAGCGTCAGCAACACGTTGCCGACGGCATAGGGCACGGTGTAGCCGAGAACCGGCGTCTCGCTTTCGGCTTCGGCTACGATGGCATTGAGGCCCGCGGTGCAGGTGAAGGCCCCCGCCAGGGCCCCGCAGATGACGACCGGATTCATCTTCAGGACGTATTTCGCGAAGTACATGGAGATGACGATCGGCAGCAGCACCACCACGATTGCCAGGGCCGGCAGCAGGACACCCTGTTCCTTCAGCAGGTTGAGAGCCTCCGGTCCGACCGAGAGTCCGACGCTGGCGACGAAGACCGCGAGGCCGAAGTCCCTCAGGTGCACGGCGGTCGGCGTCGGCAGGCTGCCGAAGGTCGGATGCTTGGAGCGCAGCCAGCCGAAAAGCAGACCGGAGATGAGGCAGCCCCCGCCGGTGTGCAGGGCGACCGGCGTGCCGGCAACCGGCACGGTGATCAGGCCGATCAGGATGCCGGCAATGACGCCCAGCCCGAGGTAGACGTAGTCGACACGATCGCTGCGGTCTATCGGGTAGCCGATCGCCTTGACCACGGCCTCGATGCTGCCGGGCAGCCCGACGAAGGTCGCCACGTCACCGGCCTCGAACCGGGTCCGCGGCCTCAGCTCGAGCGCGTGCCCGACCCGGGTAAGCTTGGCGAGGTAGACGCCGTGGCGCATCTCAAGCGGCACCAGCGATCTCACCTGGCTCAGGGTCGCGCCCACGAGCTTGCGGTTGGTCACCACCACTTCGACGGTCTCGCCGACGACGCTGATGCCCCGCACGTCGGCGCTCTCCTCGCCGAGGACGGCGCCGGCCTCGATCACCGGCTCCAGGAGGCCGGCAAGTGCGACCCGGTCACCGCTCATGAAGGTGAGGCCGGGCTTGATTTCGCGCGGCCGCCCTCTGCGGATCAGCTGATGGACGTGCACGGTACCGTCGTAGGTCTTCTCGAGCTCCGCGACGGTCATGCCCTCGGCCTCGGGGCTGCTGATCTGGTAGACCCGGGCGACGACGTTCTTGATCCCCTCCTCCTGGCCGGGATCGAGGTCTTCGCCCACGTCGCCCAGTTCTTCCTCGTAGGCGTCGGCGGCCTCCTTCAAGTCGATGCCCAGCATGCGCGGCGCCACGACGCTGACGAAGAAGACGACCAGCGTGAAGCCGAAGAGATAGGTCACGGCATAGGTGACGCCGATGTTCGCCTGCAGCGTCTTTACCGTTGCGGCCTCCAGCCCCTGGCCTGTGAGCGCCTCGCTGGCCGTGCCGACCGACGCCGATTCGGTCGTCGCACCGGCCAGGAGCCCGGCCGCCGTGCCCTTGTCGAGGTCCAGGGCCTGGGCGAGCAGCCACACGGTCGCGAAGATCAGAACGCTGTTGAAGATCGAAAGGTGCACATGCCCGAGCGTGCTGCGCCCCAGGCTGCTGAAGAACTGGGGGCCGCTGACGTAGCCGAGCGAATAGATGAAGAGCGCAAAGGCGAGGGTCTTGACGACACCGGAGGTCTCGACGCCGATCTGACCGATCGCGATCGCGGCAAACAACGTCCCGACGGTTCCGCCGATCTGAACGCCCGCGATCTTCACGTTGCCGATGCCGTAGCCGATCGCGACGCAGAGGAAGAGCGCAATGAGCGGAGAGGACTCGAAGAGCGACTTAAGCAGGTCCATTTTGACCTTCCCAGCAGCTTGCCCCCAGCGGCTTGCCGAGGCGTTCACCAACGGCTTTCCCGACCACAAGTGGGGAAGGTGCCTGCCGCATGTCTGGCGATCTGCGCGCTAGACGAAAGGCCAGTCTGTCAAAGCTGCATCCGCTCCCCTTGCCACTACGTGCCAGCCGGCTCTGCGCGGGCCCGGCTCACGGTCAGGACAGGATCATCGCGAGGTAACCGCCGATCAGGGCGAGGACCGCGCCGATGGCGTAGGTCACCGGAAAGGTGGCCATGGGGATCGCGCTCCTTGATTCGTCGCAGATCGCGGTTAGGCCGGGTGTATTGTTGCGCGCGCCCGTCGTGGCGCCGGCCGAGACGACCGAGTTCAGCCGGAAGAGCCTGATGCCGATCCAAAAGCTCACGACGGGGGGGATCAGCGCGGCCAGGATCCCGATCAGGGCGATCCAGATCACGGTCGTGCCCTGGAAGGATTGCAGGATCTTGGGGCCGACGTTCGCCGCCAGCACGGCCACGAACAAGTTGAGTCCCATGTCCTGAAGCAAGCTGCGGGCGCCTTCGCTGACCGGTCCCCCAAGCTCCGGGTTGCGGCTGCGCAGATAGCTGACGAAGATCCCGGCGAGCAGGCAGCCGGCCGAGGTGCCGAGGGCGAAGGGGATCCCCCCGACGGTCACCGAGACGATGCCGACGAGGTAGCCGACCGCCATCGCGATCGCCAGGTACATCACCTCGGTGGTCGTCGTCTCCAGGATCGGGCGACCGCCGAGGATCTCGGCGGCGCGCTCTATGCACCATTCGGGCCCGACGATCCGCGCGACATCGCCGAACTCGACCACCGTCTGCGGTCCGACCGGCATCTGCTGGCCCTGACGGAACAGCGCCTTGAGCTGGAGCCCGAAGCCGACGAGTGCGTCGAGTTCCGCGACCGTCTTTCCGCTCGCTTCCTTCGAGCCGATGCGCAGGTCGGCGGCCTCCAGCCGGATGTCGCGGGCGAGGGGATCGTCCACCTCCGGGCCGAGGACCGCCTCTCCCTTCAGGATCAGGTCCTTGACGTCGGCGCGCACGGCGACGACGTCGCCCTTCCGGATGGTCGGGTTCTGCGCTGGCTCGATGACCGCGCCGTCCCGGACGACCCGCAGGACCGGGCCGTCGGGGTGTCGCTCGAACAATTGTTCGATGGTCTTGCCGGCGAAGGCCTCGCCCTCGACTCGGAAGGCGCGGATGTCGAGCGGCGAAAACCCCAGGGTGAGCGACCCTGCGGCGCCCGGCACCGGCTCAGTCGCGCCGCCGCTCATTTGCACCTCGGCCTGCTTCGCGTCCGCGACCGGATCGCGGCCGAAGATCGCGGGCAGGTAGCGGATCAGCACGATGGTCCCGATGCTCGATACGATGTAGCTGATCGCGTAGCCGGCGGCGATGTTGGCGCCGACCTGATCCGCCGACATTCCCTGTGGCGGGCTCCAGGAGCCGCTCTGCAGCGCCGAGGTCGCGACGCCGATGACCGCCGTGACGGTGTGGCTGCCGGCGATGACTCCGGCGGCGAAGCCGGGGTCGAGGCCGGCGACCCGAACCCCGCCGAAGGCGATGATCCAGTTCAGGATCCAGACGACGAGGGCGATGACCACCAAGGCCGGGCCGCCCGATCTCAGACCGGCGAAGAACTGCGGCCCGACCTTGAGCCCGAGGGCGTACATGAACAGCAGCATGAAGATCGTCGAGACCAGGCCCGGCATCGAATAGGTGATGTCGAAGCCGAGCTTGGCGGTCAGCGAGATCGCCGTGCCGACCAGGAGGGTGCCGGCGGTCGCGCCCAGGGAGATCCCCCCGACCTTCACCCGGCCGAGCGGATAGCCCAGGGCCAGGGCGAGCAGCAGGAAGACAAAAGGCTGCTTGTCGAGCAGCTCGAAGAAGCCCTGCAGGTCGCCGTGGGTCACCGGCTCGAAGATCTCGAGCGCCGCGCCGCCAAGCCGCTCGACCTCGGCCATAGCGGATCCGGCTTCCGGGGCGGGGAGCGTCGCGGTCTGCCCCAGCGCCTCGCCAGGGCTCAGGCCCGTGATCAGGAGTGAGGTCGCCATCAGAGCCGTCCCGAACCCAAGGGGCGATCTCGGACTTGCGCGCGTCACGACGCCGGCCCCCTGCTCGAAGGTCGGGCGCCTCACCACACCAAGGGCGCAACCAAACCTTTGAGCCAGGACACGAGCGAGCTCTCCAGGTCTGAGCTTTGCGCCTCCAGCTGCAGCGCCATCGTCCAGACCCGACCGACCAGCAGGAGCAACACGACATAGGCAAGGGCCAGGGCGACGTCGGCGCGCCGTCCGAAAGGCGAGCGCAGCAATGAGACGACTGGCCCCAGATAGGCGGCCAGAGCCCAGGCGACTCCGCCGAAGGCGTGCGTGACGTCCGAGGTCAGGGCGAAGAGTCGCGCCTGCTCCGGATCGGACAGTGCGACACGCTCGAACTCGGAGTGGAAGGCGCCGAAGAATCCGACCACCGTCTGCGCCAGGGCCAGATACATCAGGAGGTCGCCGGCCAGCAGCGACCAGTGGTTGCAGGTGCCGTCACGATCCATGGCGCAGGACGCGATGAAGCTGACCATCGCCATGATCGACAGCGCCATGCCGAGGAACAGGGCGGCGGCAGCCGACACGTAGAGATCTTTTCCGAGACCGGGTAGCTGGATGCCACCGTCCAGCGCCGGCAGCTCCTTGATCTGAAACGTGATGATTGCAAGGTTGAAGCCGAGGATCGTGAGGCGCGCGCGCATCACGTTGACCGCAATGCGGATCGGCTCGCGTAGCTCCGCCATTTTCACCACCTCCAAATGCCTGCGCGGACCGCACCGTCGATCAACGGCGCGGTCCGCGCATCGACGCCCCCCTTCGCGGCGCTACGAGAGGATCATGGCCACGTAACCGCCGATCAGGGCCAGGACCGTGGTGATGGCATAGGTCAGCGGATAGGGCACCGCCGCCGCCGCACTCTTCGACTCCTCACAGATGGCGTTCAAGCCCGGCGTCGAATTGCGCGCGCCCGTCGTGGCGCCGGCCGAGACCACCGAGTTCAGCTTGAAGATCTTGTAGCCGATGAAGAAGGAGATGAAGGGCGGCACCAGGGCGGCAAGGACGCCGATCAGGGCGACCCAGATCACGGTCGTGCCCTGGAAGGACTGCAGGATCTTCGGGCCGACGTTCGCCGCCAGCACGGCCACGAACATGTTGAGCCCGATGTCCTGCAGGAAGCTGCGTGCTCCCTCGCTCACCGGACCCCCGAGTTCCGGGTTGCGGCTGCGGAAGTAGCTGACGAAGATTCCGGCGAGCAGGCAGCCGGCCGAGGTGCCGAGGGCGAAGGGGATCCCGCCCACGGTTACCGAGACGATGCCGACGAGATAGCCGATCACCATCGCGATCGCCAGGTACATGACCTCGGTGGTCATCGTCTCCAGGATCGGACGGCCGCCGACGATCTTGGCCGCGCGCTGGATGCACCACTCGGGACCCACGATGCGCGCGACGTCGCCGAACTCGACCACGGTCTGCGGTCCGACCGGCAGCTGCTGGCCCTGACGGAACAGGGCCTTGAGCTGCAGCCCGAAGCCGACGACCTTGTGGAGTTCTTCCACGGTCTTTCCGCTGGCTTCCTTCGAGCCGATGCGCAGGTCGGCGGCCTCGAGCTGGATGTCGCGCGCGGTGGGATCGTCGACCTCGGGGCCGACGACCACATGCCCCTTGTGGATCATGTCGTCGACGTCGGCGCGCACGGCGACGACGTCGCCCTTCCGGATGGTCGGGTTTTCTGCCGGCTCAATGACCTGGCCGTCGCGCACGATGCGCAGGACCGGTGCCTCAGGATGTTCCGCGAAGAGGTCCTCGATGGTCTTGCCGACGAAATCCTCCTGTTCCACCCGAAAGGCGCGGATGTCGAGCGGCGAGAACCCCAGGGTGAGCGATCCGGCGGCGCCCGGCACCGGCTCGGTCGCGCCGCCGCTCATCTCCGCCTCGGCCGCTTTCGCGTCTGCGACCGCGTCGCGGCCGAACATCGCCGGCAGATACCGGATCAGCAGGATGATGCCGATGCTCGACAGGACGTAGCTGATCGCATAGCCGGCGGCGATGTTCGCACCGACCTGGTCTGCCGACATCCCATCCGGCGGGGTATAAGCACCGCTCTGCAAAGCCGAGGTCGCGACACCGATGATCGCGGTGATGGTGTAGCTCCCGGAGATGATGCCCGGGGCGAAGCCGGGATCGAGACCGACCAGCTTGACGCCGCCGAAGGCGATGATCCAGTTGAGCGTCACGACGGTGAGGCCGATCAAGATAAAGGCCAAGCCGCCCGACTTCAGGCCGGCGAAGAACTGTGGCCCGACTCTCAGCCCGAGGGCGTACATGAAGAGCAGTAGGAAGATCGTCGAGACCAGGCCGGGGATCGAGTAGGTGATGTCGAACATCACCTTTGCCGTCAGCGAGATCAGCACGCCGACCAGGAGCGTCCCGGCGGTCGCCCCCAGGGATATCATCCCGAACTTCACCCGGCCGAGCGGGTAGCCGAGGGCCAGGGCGAGCAGCAGGAAGATGAAGGGCTGCTTATCGAGCAGCTCGAAGAAGCCGTGTAGGCCACCTTCGACCACCGGCTCGAAGATCTCGAGCGCCGCGCCGCCGACCCGCTCGACCACATCCAGCACTTCCTCGGATTCCGTGGCGCCGGTCGTCTCCGTCTGCGCCGCGGCCTCTTCCGCTGGCACGTTCGTAGCCTGCGCGAGCAGGACAGGCGGCGCGCCCGCGGTGGCGAGCTCGATCTCGCGGTCCGTGCCCAGTGGCCTGCTGTAGGGCGAAGCGAGGCGCTGCGATGCTTCCTCGAACAGGCTGCCGGATTCCCCGCGGGCCTCCGGTACCGCAAACACTGCGACGCCGATCGTGAGCACGGCGAGCGCAAGGATTTGCACCCTTTGCCCGATTGGCTGATTCGCGGTCCGCATCATGGTCGGCCTCCTTCTTGTCCCTCGTTCGCGCGTCGCAGGCAGCCGAGCGCGCGATGCGCCCTCGATCGGATGTTCCGAGCCGTCCGCCGTACTTGTCCGCCGGTCCCGGTCGTCGACCGGCAGCCCCGCCGGTCTCCGCTGGCGTTCCGAACGGCGAAGCAAGAGCTCTTCGCTGCCTGTAACGCGATGGTCCTGTTCGATCGGGTGTCAGCTTGTCGCCACCGCCGGCGCATGACTTGCCAATAAGTGACAGTGCGTTTCCTCAACGCCGGCGCCCCGCATCCCGGGCTCGAGGAAGCCGCTCGCCGAAGGCTTCACTTTCGGCAGGCGTGGTTTGCCCGTTCGCGATAGGCGCGCGGCGTCACGCCGTGCCAACGGACGAAGGCTCGCGTGAAGTGCGCGGGATCGGAATAACCGAGCGCCGAGGCGACCTGCGCTAGGCTGAAGTCGTTGTCGTCGATCAGACGACACGCGGCGTCGCGGCGGATCTCCTCGCGCAATTGGCTGTAGGTCAAGCCCTCCGCGGCGAGGCGACGCTGTAGGCTGCGCACGCTGAGACCGGCCGTCGTTGCGACTCCCGTGAGGCTCGTCCTGCCGCTGACCAGCGATGCGGCGATCGCCCGCCGGACGACGGCTGCCAAACCACCGTCAGCCGCTGGCAGTCGTGGTCCTTTCTGCATGGGAAGTCTCCGCGATTTGCGACCCTGCAAACTCGCCGCTCTCCATTTAGTACGACGAAAAGGCAGCACTTAACTGCCAAGAGACGCCACCAACCGCGACAGCTTGTGCCTCTTGGTCCGGCGCAGTTGCCGTGCACTTCGCTTAAACGCAGAGCGCAAAGCGGCGGTGGCGGAATCAAAAAGCCTCCCCTTTTTGCGACGCGTTGCACGAACCGGATAGCGGAAGCGGCTCAGCCTTGGTAGCGCTCGTCCTGGAGACCTGCCTTCGCCGGGGTGCTCGGGCGCTTCGCATTAAAAGATCATCTGAAGCGTTGCGACGACTACTGCCGGGGGCTCGGTTTGTCGCGCACCTGGAAAGCCGCTGCCGCAGCGCCGCAGGCTTGGAAGCGAGCCGCGCCCCTTGATCAAGGAAAGGCGGCAACGACGTTTGGCGTGAAATGGCAATTGGCCGCAATACCTGACGGCTAGGTTCGGATCGGCAGGGCCGAAGCCGTCCGAGGATGGCGGCGGCAATTCAGAAGCCAAGCGGGCTTCGACCGGACGATGGAGGACCTCGAACGCGAGGGATCGCCGTGTCTGAGGCCGGCGACAGCGCGCCGGGAGGTCGGAGGCGTCGCATGAAACCGATGGCACTCACGCGAGCGAGCGAGCTGATCCACGTCGCCACCTCGCTCGAAGGCCTCGGCGTCTCGGTCGAGCGGATGCTGGAGCAGGCCAAGCTGCCGATGTGGCAGCACTGCGATCCGGACGATCTGATCCCGACGCGCGACATTCATGTGCTGATGGACCGGGCCGCCCGAACCTTCGGCAGTCCGACCTTCGGACTGCAGGTCGGTGCGCAAACCAGCCTGTCCACGATGGGGTCTTTCGGCCGCTTGATCGCAAGCTCGCTCACGCCCTACCACGCCATGGAGACGAGCTGCCGTCTGATCCGGCTTCACAACACCGGCTCTCACTTGTCCCTCGTCGAGGCGGGCGACGAGGTCTGGTTCTGTCACAAGGAGTTGCTAGCCCCGACGGCCGGTCGCGATCAGAAGGAGCAATACGCCCTGATCCGGATGATCGACAACGTGCGCCTGGCGGCCGGCCCGAACTGGCGGCCGGCCAAGGTCGGCCTGCAGACGCAGGAGGTGCCGCGGCGCGAGCTGCGCGAGGCGCTCGGCGATCCGGTGATCCGGATCGGTCAGGCGGCGACCGCCATCGCGATTCCCCGCGCGCTCCTCGCGCAGCCGGTGCCACGACCCGACCCGATACCGGCCAGGGAGACCGAGGAGATCGAGGCGCGGCTTTGGCGCACGGCGCCAGCCGGGAACTTTGCCGGCTCGCTGCGCCAGCTGGCCGGGACGCTGCTGAAGGTCGAGGGTCCGCCTCGGATCGAGACGATGGCGGAGATCACCGGCCTTTCCGTGCGGTCCCTGCAGCGTCGCCTGGCACAGCACCGGCTCAACCACTCCGAGATCGTCGACCAGGCCCGCTTCCAGGCAGCCACCCGCCTGCTCGCCGACGCCGACATCCCCATCGTCGACATCGCCATGGACCTGGGCTACGCCGACTCCGCCCACTTCATCCGCGCCTTCAGGCGCTGGGCCGGAATGACGCCCCGCGAGTACCGCAATCACCAAGCGATACGGTGACCGACAACCCACCATGGTATGGCTTCGCGGCGCGCCTTGCCGTCGTCGGCTGCGCCTGCAGGGCCGGACCGCAGCCGACGGTCTGGAGCGCGATTCAGGACAAGCGCCGCCGGCGCTTGACGCCGCGCGCGGATTTGCCGCGCTGGCGATACTCGCGGGGCGTCATTCCGGCCCAGCGCCTGAAGGCGCGGGTGAAGTGGGCGGGATCGGAGTAGCCCAAGGCCCGAGCGATCTCTGCGATGCTCCGGTCTCCGCCTTCGAGCAGGCAGCAGGCCTTTTCGAAGCGCAGTTCGTCGACGATTCGACTGTAGCTGGTACTCGCGTGGGAAAGGCGGCGTTGCAGGGTGCGCGCGTTCAGCTTCAGCACCTCTGCCGCCTCGTGGATGGTCGGGAATCCCTGCGACCGGAGCTGCGCGACGGCCTTCCGCGTAGCCTCCACGATTTCAGGGGGTTGAGACCTTCTCGGCATCACGACTCCGAACGTCACTCGTGCTCAGGTGCGCAACGATGAGACGCAGGCGAAAGGCTGGTTCCAGCCTTGAAATCTGCGAACCTCAAGAGACCGGCTCGAGGTGCCAGCACGCGCCGGCGGGCTCCCTCAACCTCGAGTTGGGCCGAGCTTGTCGGCCAAGGCGTTAAGAATTTCCTAAGGAGTCTTAATCGGCGCGGTTGGAAGGGACTGCGCCATACCTCCACCGGAACTCGAACATGGTCTGCGAGACGACGCGCGGGGCGCCGCCGTCCGAGCTGCAGGAAGCGTCGAGTGTTCCGGCGGACGACGCCATTGGGGTCGCTATGGAACGCGCTGCGCCGCTTCCGGCCGCCGGACCCGCGCCGTCCGTCACGACGCCCCGCAGCCGTCGCGCCACCCCGCTCGCCCTGTGGAAGAGGCCGTCGGCGCATTCGGGCCGAGCCGACGGCCCGCCTTAAGTGTCTGCCAAAGGAGCTATGCCTTTTGCCACTTAAGGCTGCTTTGCCGGGGAACCCCGCTACAACGAAAAATGGCACCTAATGGCAATTGCTTCACGGCATGAGGGCATAGGCTTTTGGTCTGAAGGGCGCGGAGGCGCCCGGAAAGACAATCCTGGCCCCAAAGACCTCTCTCGATAGGTCCGGCCCGCATTGTCTCTCCGGCCGGCGCCGACACCGAGGGGGGATCATGGAGGGCATTCCACTTTCGCGGGCAAGCCAGCTGCTTCAGGTCACCGCTACGCTGGAACGACGCGGCTTCACGGCCGAGCGCATGCTGGAGCAGGCGAAGCTGCCGATGTGGCACTACTGCGATCCGGAGGACCTGATCCCCACGCAGCACATCCAAGCGCTCATGGACCATGCCGCCCGAAGCCTGGGCAGCCCGACCTTCGGCCTCGAGGTCGCGACCGACAACGAGCTCGCCACGCTGGGCACCTACGGCAGGCTGGTCGCGAACGCGCCGACGGTGCACCACGCCTTCCAGACGAGCTGCCGCCTGCTGCACCTGCATACCTCCGCCGCCCGCAACTGGCTGGCCGAGACGGACGAGGAGGTCTGGTTCTGCCGCAGCAGTTTCCAGGGCCCTGAGGTCGGTCGCTGGCAGATGGAGCAATACGTCGTGGCCCGGCTGGTTGAGCAGGTGCGTCTGGGGGCCGGCCCGTCGTGGTGTCCGGCCAAGGTCTGCCTTCAGACCCGCCGGACGCTCGAGCCCGAAGTGAGGGAAGCCCTGGGCGATCCGGAGATCCGAAGTGGGCAGAAGTTCACCGCCATCGCCGTGCCGCGCGCCTTGCTCGTGCAGCCGCTGCGGCGGCGCGGCACGGCGCCTGCCGATGTGGGCGCGACCGCCCAAAGCCGGCTCCGGCGCAGCGCGCCCGCCTCGAGCTTCGTCGATACCCTGCGCCAGCTGGCCGGCTCGCTGCTGAAGGAGGAGGGGCCGCCGCGGATCGAGGCCATGGCGGGGATCGCAGGCCTTTCGGTGCGTTCGCTGCAGCGGCGTCTGGCCAAGGAGGGCCTCAGCCACTTCCAGATCGTCGACCAGGCCCGCTATCAGGCCGCCACGCGCCTGCTGGAGGAGTCCGAGATCCGCATCACCGACATCGCCATGGATCTCGGCTACACCGACTCCGCCCACTTCACCCGCGCCTTCAGGCGCTGGGCCGGCGTCACGCCGAAGGCCTATCGCATCGCCAAGAAACCGCGTCTGGTCCAGCCGCGGCCCAGGTGCCGCCCCAATCCGCTCAGCAGGCCGGCAAAGCCCGCGAACCTCGTCGTAAGAGCCGCGCCGAAGCGAGTGGGAGCGGGCATGTCTCTTTTGGTGACTGCTCCCAGGGTGTAGACTCGCCCTCGGCTTCGCGTCGCCGGACAGCCGCGACGGCGGCTGCGGCGCGGGAGGTCTTCGAACACGAGCGGTCTGCCAGGGGTGACGATGTCAAGTTGCGCCAGTCGTGCTTCGGCCGCCGGTCCCGGTTCGGATCGCTGTCCGCCGATGCCTCGACGGGGCCGTCTGCGGCGCTTGCTCGCCCGTCTCGGTTGGGCGCCGCGATCGGGTCTACCGGCCCTGGCCCTGACGCTCGTGTTGGCTGCCTGCGCGGCGCCGGCCGCGGACGAGCGCCGGGTCGGCTGGCTGGGCCAGGACGAGCATCGGATCGAGGTCACGGACGACGTTTTCGCCGGCGCCGAGGTCGTCCGCGTCGGCTTCAGCGACCGCTGGCAGACGGAAGAGTACGCGCTCTTTCAGGCCGGCGACAGACAGCTGGAGCTGGTCTTTGCCGAGGCGAAAAAGAGCTTCTCCGTCGCCCTCGAGTACCAGATGCCGATCACGACCATGGTGCCGACCTGGAACTCCAACGCACGGGGCGACCTGGCCTGGGGGCCGTTGGGGCGCTTCGATTGGCGGCTTCGCACCTGGTTCTACCGGATCTACGAGACGGATCGGCCCCGGCGGCCCTGCGTCGGCCTGCAGGTCGAATGGGACGAGATCTACGAGGATCCCTTCAACCGGCCGCGCCGAGTGCTCTTCGGCTACGCTTGCGGCCTCGCCGGAGAGGTCCTGGAGGACGAGGACGTGCGGGCGCTGATCCGCAGCATCGCGATACGCCGGCGCGACGAGGATTACCTCGGGCGGTCCTCGGCCCGCCGCGGCCGGGGGTCGCCGCAGCCTTCGCTCGATGCCGACGGGATCGCTTCCTCCGCGATCGTCGCTGCCAGAGGCCGGGGCGGCCTCTCGGCCAGCGGGAATCCAAACTTTCCCTTCGCCTTCGCGCGCTACTTCAGCGAGAGCAACGGCGGCGACAGGCGATGACGGCTCGGCTTCCAGGCCGCCCCTCGGGCTTCGCTCCGCCATGAAGGTCTGGCGCTAGAGCGGGATGATTTGAAGTCGAAGGCACTTCAAATCTGAATCGTGCTCTAGGGTCGCGCAACCCCGATGTCATGACGGGCTAGGAATCCGGCGCGTCGGCCTCGGTTTCGTCTTCCTTCTCGGGCTGCTCTTCGGGCTTCGACTTGTCCTCGAGTCGGAAGATCACGAACTCGCCCTCGGACCCGGTAAACACGCCGCTCTTGGGACCTTCCTCCCGCCGGTTCTGCACCTCGTAGGGCTCGATCCCCGCGCAGCCGGCGAGCACGAGCAGGGCGAGCAGCAAGCCCGCGCCCGGCTTCAGGCACCGGGCGCGGGCCTTCGCATCGTGGATTGCAAGCATTCGGCCTCCCAAGCGAAGGGCCCTTCTTTGAGCGGGATGGTTTGAAGTCGATTGGGCTTCAAATCCGACCCCCACTCAATTTCAACAGTTAGAGCACGATTCAAATACGAGGTCGAATCGACCTCATGTCATCGTGCTCTAGAACTTCACCCGGGCGCCGATCGTTCCGACGTTGATGTCCTCGAAGTTGCCCGGCCCGCTCCGGTCGAGCGAGTATAGCCGATACTGCAGGAAGATCTCGGTCCCGAACTGCTCGAGGCTCTGGACTGCCGCCAGGCCGACGGAGTAGCCGTCGTCGCTGCTGCTCGGGAAGTTGACCGAGCGGTCGTAGTCGACGCCGAAGGCGGTCGTGCCGAACGAGAAGAAGTCGGCGATCCAGCCGATCTTGCCCCAGAGGTTGGTGCCGTCGCCGCCGTTGTCCCTGTCCCGCATGCCACCGGAGAAGGTGAAGTTGAGCCCCGTGTCCTCGTGCAGGATCGAGAAGGAGCCGTTGTACTGCAGGTCCTCGTTGTCCCGGTTTGGCTCCGCGACCGCTGCGGCGGCGCCGGCCTTGAAGCCATAGCCCTGGCCGCCCCAGGTCACGGCGGCGTCCCAGCGGTCGTCGCTGACGGCCGAGCCGGCGAGCCTGAAACCGTAGAAGCTGGGCGTGTCGTAGCGCGCGCGGCTCTGACGGCTCAGGCCGTCCACGTCGTTGAAGCCGTCGGAGACCGTGACGCCCGTGAGGTTGTCGTCGGTGTCGCGGAACTGCAGCCCGCCGGCGATGTCGGCAATGCTCGCGTACTGCACCACGTCGGTCTTGGACAGATCGACTTCGGAGGTGTTGTTCGAAGCGGTATCGCCCTGGCCGATCGAGAGCTTGCCGAAGCGCTTGCTGTCGAAGGACACCTCGGCCCAGCGCGCGTCGACGAAGTCGTCGGCGGCTTCGTTGTCCTGGCTGACGTCGGAGGACTCGTTCGCGGTCAGGGCGATCTCGATCCGCGATCCGATCGTGAAGTCGTCGGTGACCTTGCCGGTGCCGACGAAGCGGAAGCGGGTGTTGCTGGCGTCGTTGTCGACGAAATAGGCGTCGGTGTCTTCGCCGTCATTAGCGATGTTGGTCGCCCGGTTGACCTGCCCCGAGATGGCCAGCTTGATCCGCTCCTGGCCCGAGGTCACGACCTTGTCCGGCAGCTGGCCGGCGCTGGTCCGCTCGGCGGTGTCGATCGCCTTGGCGGCGGTGGTCTTGGCCTCGGTCGCGATGGTCTCGGTCTCCGTCGACTTCCGTTCCAGATCTTCGACGCGCCCGCGCAGCGTCTGGAGCTCTTCCTGCTGCTGCTTGATGATCTGCTGAAGCTGCTCCAGCACGGAGGCCTCGACGGCCACCGTCTCGGCCTTGGCCGCCACGATCAGGGCCAGATGCACTGGAATCAGCAGAAGGACAACATATAGCCATCGATTGGAAGTCGTCATCGTCAGTCCCCTTCCTCCCGTTGATCGTCCTTAAGACGACGCTTCACCCCCGACCGGGGATGGCATGCCCCGGCCCCGCGAATCACGCCGGGCCGCGCCGGGTCGACCTCGGGGCGCTTTGCACGAAGCGTCGGTTTTCGAAGCTGAAGCAAAGGAGCCGCCAAGGTTCTCCGGCAGCCACGCTATCGGCTCTCAGGAACGAGGAATGGCCATTAAGTGCCAGATCGGCGGCGGCACGGGCGACCGGCAGCGGCCCACGCTCCGATCAGCCGCCTCGGGATGCGGCGGCGGACGCCGTCCCTTCGGCCCGGGCTGCGGGCGATCGCGCGACGGTGGTGTAGGGCCAGGGCCTGTGGGAAGACGATCGCGGCGTCATCGCCGCGGCGTGGCAAAAGACCAGCCCGGGCGGAAGCTTCCCGCCCCCGGCCGCGCCACGGTCTCGTCCTATTCGACGAGGACGGGGAGCTTTGTCTTTGGCTTTCCGGGCTTGCGCGGGCGGCGGGGCTTTCCGGGGCCGCGCTTGCCCTTGGGGCTGCCGCCGTTGCCCTTGTTCTCGGGGAAGCCGAAGACCGGGGCGTCGTCCTCGATGGCGACCTGCACCGTCCCGCCCTTGGCCAGCTTGCCGAAGAGCAGCTCCTCGGCGAGCGGCTTCTTGATGTGCTCCTGGATCACCCGCGCCAGCGGCCGGGCGCCGTAGAGCGGGTCGTAGCCCTTGCGCGCCAGCCAGTCCCGCGCCCCGGCGGTCAGCTCGATCGACACGTTGCGGTCCGCCAGCTGCGCCTCCAGCTGCATCACGAACTTGTCGACCACCCGCGAGACGATCTCCGGCGTCAGGTTGCCGAAGGGGATCACCGCGTCCAGGCGGTTGCGGAACTCCGGCGAGAACATCCGGTTGATCGCCTCCTCGTCCTCGCCGCCCCGCGCCTCGCGCTCGAAGCCGATCGCCGGCTTGGCCAGATCCGCCGCGCCCGCGTTGGTGGTCATGATCAGGATCACGTTGCGGAAGTCGACCGTCTTGCCGTTGTGGTCGGTCAGCTTGCCGTAGTCCATGACCTGCAGCAGCACGTTGAAGAGGTCCGGATGCGCCTTCTCGATCTCGTCCAGAAGCAGCACCGAGTGCGGGTGCTGGTCGACCGCGTCGGTCAAAAGACCGCCCTGGTCGAAGCCCACGTAGCCCGGCGGCGCCCCGATCAGGCGCGAGATCGAGTGCCGCTCCATGTACTCCGACATGTCGAAGCGGGTCAGCTCCACGCCCAGCGAGCGCGCCAGCTGGCGCGCAACCTCGGTCTTGCCGACCCCCGTCGGTCCCGAGAAGAGGTAGCTGCCGATCGGCTTCTCCGGCTCCCGCAGGCCCGCACGCGCAAGCTTGATCGCCGCCGAGAGCGCCAGGATCGCCTTGTCCTGGCCGAAGACCATGGTCTTCAGATCCCGCTCCAGGTTCTTCAAAGAGGCCTTGTCGTCCTGCGAGACCGTCTTCGGCGGGATCCGCGCGATCTTGGCGATCACCGTCTCGATGTCCTTCACACCCACCGTCTTGCGCCGCTTGTTCGCCGGCAGAAGCTTCTGCGAGGCCCCGACCTCGTCGATCACGTCGATCGCCTTGTCCGGAAGCTTGCGGTCGCCGATGTACTTCGCCGAAAGCTCAACCGCCGTGCGCAGCGCGTCCTGGGTGTAGCGCACCTCGTGGTGCTCCTCGTAGTAGGGCTTGAGACCCTGCAGGATCTTCACCGCGTCGTCGATCGAGGGCTCGTGGATGTCGATCTTCTGAAACCGCCGCACCAGCGCCCGGTCCTTCTCGAAGTAGTTCCGGTACTCCTTGTAGGTGGTCGAGCCGATGCAGCGCAGCGTCCCGCTCTGAAGCGCCGGCTTCAGAAGGTTCGAGGCGTCCATCGCACCGCCCGAGGTCGCCCCCGCACCGATCACCGTGTGGATCTCGTCGATGAAGAGGATCGCCCCCTCCAGCTCCTCGATCTCCGCCAAAACCGCCTTGACCCGCTCCTCGAAATCCCCCCGGTAGCGCGTCCCGGCCAAAAGCGCCCCCATGTCCAGCGAAAAAACCGTCGCCTCAGAGAGCACCTCCGGCACCTCGCCGTTCACGATCCGACGCGCAAGACCCTCCGCCAACGCCGTCTTGCCAACACCAGGATCGCCAACGTAAAGCGGGTTGTTCTTCGTCCGACGGCACAGAACCTGGATCGTACGCTCGATCTCAAGCTCTCGACCGATCAGCGGATCAACCTTCCCGTCCCGCGCCTTCTTGTTCAGATCAACACAGTAGGAGTCCA